>JASHSC010000512.1 GCA_030036915.1 Terriglobia bacterium | reverse complement strand
TGTAGATCGCCTCCGTATCGCCGCCGGGAAAAATCGGAGAAAAGATGGGGAAGCTGGTGGAGGAGCCACAGGTGCCGGTGCTGTTTCCGGTTGCGCTGGTTGCCGTGATGGGCTGGCCGTTGTTATTCCGGTTGCACACGGAAACCACTGTGGGATAAAACGCCACGGGGCTGACCGTGCGGATATCAAACCCGCGGATGTCTTCCTCACCCCCCATGTAGAAGCGCGAGAAGGGTGGAACAACGCGTCCGCCGTAACCAATGACGCTCGAAACAAGGAAGCGCATCCCGATGGCAGTGGGGTGGTCGGCGCGAACGTTCCTGACCGGCTTGAAGTATTTCATCTCCAACACCGGACGGATGGTATTCACGTTCCCGCCGATGGCGCTGCCGGAGTAGGCGATCGCCGCGTAAAGATATTTACCCTTGGTGGGAGTCCAGGTGCTGTTCACCGTACTGTACAAGTACGTGGGCATGATCTGGCTGGTAATGATCCCCGTGAGGGCGTTGGGACCCGTCAATCCGGTGAAGTTGATGGCTTCGAAATAGGCCTCGGAAGCCGAACTGAACGCGGTCAGGCTGCTCCGCTGGAAGCTGTAGGTCAGGCCAACGCGGGCGAAGCTTCGCCGCAAGGGATAGGAGGCGAACAGGGTAAACCCGTCGGAGTCCTGTGTGAAATTCTGACCGTAGTACTTCCCGTACTGCGATTGCGCCAGCAACGTGGGGTTGATCCCGCTGTAAACCGCGATCTGCCGGATCTGGTTGTAATTGAAGTCGCTCTTGAATACCGTGAACCCGGCCGTAATGGGCTTATCCATGAAATAAGGCTGGGTGAAGCCGAAGGAGTAAAGCTTCTGGAAAGTTCCCCACTGCACGCCGAGGCTCAGGGTGGAGCCCAGTCCCAGGAAGTTGTTGGTGGCGTAGTTGAGGCCCACAAAGTTGCCCGCTAATCCGCTGATGCCGCCCGAAAATCCTATGGAGTTCTTTCCCTTCTCCTTGACCTTTACCAGGATATCGACCGATTTATCCTTTTCGTTCTGCTTGATGTCGTAGTCCTCTTTTTTGATCTCATCAAAAAACCCAAGCTGGTTCATTTTCAAAACGCTGTAATCCCACATCTGGGAACTGAAAATTTCACCTTCGTTGGTGAGGAGCTCCCGCCGGATCACCTTGTCGCGCGTCTTGGTATTGCCCGAAAACTCGATGCGGTGAACCGAAAATTGCGAGCCCTGGTCAAAATCCAAAGTGAGGTTAATCAGCCTCTTCTTGTTGTCGGGTTCAAGGTCCGGCGAGGGCGTGAAATTGATATATCCAAAATTACCGTAGAGCTTGGTGTAGGTCTCCATCGCCTTGCGCACCTTGCCGAGAGAGAAGACGTCGCCTGGCTTCATCCCCAGGATGCCGATCAGGGCGGGCTCCTTAAACAGGGTATTGCCGCGGATGTGCAATGCTCCCAGTCGATATTGAACACCCTCTTCGATGGGGATCTTGATGTCCACCTTTTTGCCGTGCCCCCAACTCCAAAAGAAGAAAGGCCAGCGGTTCCCGGTATTCACCATCTTGGTGGTGGGTTCCTGGGCCTGGGCAAAATAATATCCGTGGTCACGGTAGAGGTCGCGAATATTTTCGAGGTCTGCCTCAATGCGGTCCTTATCATAGGTCTTATGAAACCAGTAGAACCAGGGAGGAGCGCCGCTGGGTCTGGAATACTTCATGGCGCGGATCAATTGATTGTCGGAAAAAACCTTATTCCCCGTGAAGGCGATTTCTCCCAGCTTCACCTTGGGGCCTTCCACAACGATGAAGGTCAGCGCCACGGAATTGGGAGGAATATTGCGCGTGCGGTGCCGCACCGTGGCGAACATCTTGCCGTGCGCCGCCAGGAGTTCCTGCAGCACGACTTCCGCATGCTTGATCACCACCGGGTCATACTGCGATTCAATGCTCAGCGGCACTTTTTCCTTTTTGAAAGCATCCAGAACGTCCGACTCTTCCACGCTGCTCAACCCTTTGTAGTCGATGCTGCGCACCAGCTTTTTTTCGCGCACAAAAAACGTGACGGACTTGTTGCCATCCGGCAGGTCCGTGACTTCCAGGCGCACATCGTCAAGGAATCCCGTGTTCCACAAGGCCATGAAATCGCGGTCCAGTGCGTCCTCGTCGTATACATCCCCTTCATGCGAAATAATGCGGGCGCGCAAAGTGCTCGTGGGGAAGCGGCGGTTGCCACGGAAATTGATTGCCTCAATCGTTGGCTTATGCTGCTCCTGGGCCGGAGGCGTAGGCGCCGTGGGGGTGGTTAGCTTCGGCGCAGGCTGGGGTTGCTGCGGTTGTTCGGTCGGCTTGGGCAACTGCGGCGCCGTGGGCGTTTCCAATTGAAGCTGTGGCGGAGCCTGCTCCGGCACTTTCTTCTGCTCCTGCTGCTGCGGGGTTTGATTTTGTTGGGCCGGCGGAGGATTCTGGCCTTTCTGATTCGCGGGAGGGTTCTGGTTCTGGTTTTGCTGGGCGGGAGGAGGATTTTGGCTCTTTTGATCCGCAGGAGGATTCTGAGTTTGCTGGCTCGGCGGGGGATTCTGCGCCCCGGTCAGGAGAGGAAACCCGAGCAGGATGGCCAGGGCGGGAACTCCCAGCAGATAAGGCTTCCCTCGAAGTCCAGGCACACGCCAATGCATCGTTTTCAAGAAAAAGCGATCCCCCTCTTGCACACTGAGACTAAGACAGTCCGATGCCGGGATTCCGCCGGAAGTTGGCCAGAAAAATGTTCACACCAAAACGCCTCTCGCCCGCTCCGGGCATTTAATCTGGCCAGGAGTGGGCGTGTGGGTTGTCCGCTGAGTAGCCGGGATTACCGTGGCAACTCGCCCTAGTGGGAGAGCGGTGTGGCGCCGACCAGCTTATCGTTTACTGAACGATAGTAGAGCGCCTCGTTCTCAACGATCACTTCCAAGACTGCCGGAGGATGAATCTGACCCTGGATGAGCGCCTCCGAGAGCGGATCTTCCAAGTGCTTTTGCAACGCGCGGCGCAACGGCCGGGCCCCATAGGAACGATCCACGCAAGTCTTTTCCAAAATCCAGTGGGCGGCCTCATCCGAAAGAGTTAACGAAATACTCTTCTGCGCAAGGTTCTGGTTCATCTGGCCGACGAGCAACTCGAGAATCTGAATCAAGTCGCCGTCCGTCAAGGCGTTGAACACAATAACCTCATCCAACCGGTTCAGGAACTCCGGATTGAAGAGCCGCTTGACCTCGCTCATCACCAATTCCTCGGCCTTCTTCTCCGTCGCCCCTTCGACGGCCGATTGGAATCCCAAATGGGCCCGCCGCTCCAGGTAGCGCGCACCGATGTTCGAAGTCATGATGATGATGGCGTTTTTGAAATCGACCGTATTGCCAAGGCCGTCGGTCAACTGGCCGTCTTCAAAAACCTGCAAGAGAATATTGAAGACGTCCGGATGAGCCTTTTCGATTTCGTCCAGCAGGATGACGGAATAGGGCGCGCGCCGCACGCGCTCGGTGAGCTGCCCGCCCTCTTCATAACCCACGTATCCGGGCGGCGAGCCAATCAGCTTTGAAACCGAATGCTTCTCCATGAATTCCGACATATCGAAGCGCACCAGGGCGCGCTCCGAGCCGAACAAGAAGGCGGCAAGCGAACGAGCCATTTCCGTTTTGCCCACGCCCGTCGGGCCGAGAAACAGGAACGAGCCCACCGGACGGCCGGGAAGCTTTAAGCCCGCGCGCGAACGGCGGATGGCGCGCGCCAGGGCGGAGATCGCGCGGTCCTGGCTGATGATGCGCTTGTGGAGCTCGTCCTCCATGCGGATCAGCTTGGCGCTTTCCTCTTCCTTGATGGCCGTCACTGGGACGCCCGTCCAGCGCGCCACGACTTCCTCAATGTCCTCGTGCGTGACCACGCCCATAGCGGTTTCGTCAATATTGTACTTTTCGCGCAGCAGGCGCAGGTTCTCGCGCTCCTTACGCTCTTCATCGGAATAGAACCGCGCCTTTTCAAACTCGTGGTTGGCAATGGCGTTTTCCATGCGGTGAACCACGAACTTGATGCGCTTCTGCACGTCGATCATTTCCTCGGGCAGAGAGCTCTGCCGCAATTTTACGCGCGCGCCTGCCTCATCAATCAGGTCTACGGCCTTGTCGGGGAGAAACCGATCGGGGATGTAGCGATTGGAATGATAGACGGCTCCGTTCAGCGCCTCGTCCGTGTAGGTTACGGCGTGAAATTTCTCGTACCGGTCCTTGATGCCAAAGAGAATCTTGATGCCCTCACCCTCCGAGGGCGGGGGAACCTTTACCGCCTGGAATCGCCGCTCGAGCGACCGGTCTTTTTCGATGGATTTGCGATACTCGGCCGGAGTCGTGGCACCGATGCACTGGATTTCTCCGCGGGAAAGTGCGGGCTTCAGGATGTTGGCGGCGTCCAGCGAACCCTCCGCTGAACCCGCTCCCACCAGGGTGTGAAGCTCGTCGATGAAGATGATGGCGTTCTGCGCCTCCATCAATTCCTTCATAATGGTCTTCAGGCGCTCTTCAAACTGCCCGCGATATTTCGTGCCTGCAACAATCAGAGAAAGGTCCAGCGCCAGAATGCGCTTTTCGTTTAGGAAGGAAGGCACGTCGCCGTCGGCAATGCGTTGGGCAAGGCCTTCCACGATGGCGGTCTTTCCCACGCCCGGCTCGCCGATCAGCACGGGATTGTTCTTGGTGCGCCGGCAGAGGATCTGGATGACGCGCTCCAGTTCGCCCTCGCGGCCGATGAGGGGGTCCAACTGGCTTTCCATCGCCGCCTGCGTCAAGTCGCGGCTGAATTCGCCCAGCAGGGATGTTTCCTTGGGCCGCGCCGCAGAAGCCTTATCGCTCTGCACGCGGCTCAGCTCCTCGCGCAACGTGGTGAGGCGCAGCCCGCGCTCATGCAGGATTTCCGCCGCAAACGACTTGTCCTCCCGCAGCAGGCCCAGCAGCAGATGCTCCGTGCCGATGTGCTTGTGCGCCAGACGTTCGGCCTCCTCCGCCGCATACGCCAGCACGCGCTTGCATTCCTGGCTGAGGGGTAGGTCAACCGAGGTCGAAACTTTCTCGCGAATGGGCGTGCGACCTTCAATCTGTTTTCGGATCGATTCGATTGAGGTGTGCGACCGGAGGAATCGATTGGTGAGCGCCTTGTCTTCCCTCAGCAGACCCAGCAACAGGTGCTCGGTTTCAATGAAGGGGCTCCCGAATTGGCTAGCTTCGTAACGGGCAAAAAAGATTACTCGCCGGGCTTTCTCAGTGTACCTCTCGAACATAGCTCCTCAGTTCTTCGTGGACCCCGCCTTCCTCCTGTCTCCCGTGCCCTGGGAAATGCGGGGGTCATGGAACTATTGGAACTACCCATTCCGTCAGCTTGCCCTTCGACAAACGCAAGGTTC
>JASHSC010000511.1 GCA_030036915.1 Terriglobia bacterium | reverse complement strand
TAAGGATCGCCTGGGAGCGCAGCGCACTCCCGTGACATATTTACGGTTTCCCAAGCCGCATGGTGTGGCCGACGGCCTTACCAGCGGGAAATGGCAGTCAATCGCCGGCAAAATTTTTCGACACACACCGTCCCCTCTTCTCACTGCGGCAGGAAGACTTCTGTACCCGCACATGGGTTAGCAAATACCCGATTCTGTCCAGAGAGCATTCCGCCATCGAGCGGTCGATGCAGTCTTGATTTTGTCGTTTCGAAAGAAAAAAGAGGCGAAGCACTCCCTGAAGACTCTAAGTGGTTCTATTGAATGATGATCCTGGAAATGCAAAGACGATCAAGAGGTAGCCATAAGGTTTGGCACCAAAGGACTATTTGTCTAGTACGAACGGTGCATTGTTCTCAATGTGGATAGCCGTGAAAATAATCCTGTCACCGGGCATGGGCTTGAATAACTGATCTGGGATTCGGTCAAGTCGACCGGCGCGCTGAAATGCCCACGTGGAATGGATTATTGAATACAACGTTTTTCCCGAATATCGAAATCGTGGGGAAAGGCCTTGGGCAAGCGCGCAGCAACTCCTGGAAGCAGAGGATGCGCGAACATCTAAAGGGGATCCGGATACCAATGGGGAAATATATTCGCTTTCTTAATGGAATTCGAAAGTTTGCCGAAGGAAAAATGCAGCCCGAGGAGGCGGTTGCGGCCGCGCGCGTCCTTCTGAAGAAGCGGATGGCGGCTCGCGAGGAAAATTTCCTGAACTTTGTCGAAAAGGGGATATTTCAATACCCGCGAAGCCCTTATTTGAAGCTGCTTCAGCCCAGGAGGATCAGCTTTCAGGACCTGAAGTCTTGGGTTTCAAAGGACGGCATTGAAGCGAGCCTGCGCACACTCGAGCGCGAAGGAGTCTATTTCACCGTAGAGGAGTTTAAGGGGCGAGAATCAATAAAACGGAATGGTAGCGAATTCCGATGCGAGCCCGCGATGTTCGACAATCCCTTCTTGTCTTACGTCTACGAGGTTCGCAGCGGTGCAACGCGAAGCGAGGGCACGCGGATTCGGATCGATTATGATTACCTGCACCAGAGATCCCTCTACGATGCCATGTTGCTGGATATCCATGGTTGTTTGAAAGCTCCCGTGGCGAATTGGTTTCCGGTATTTCCCGGTGCGCCCGGCATTAATTCCAGCCTGCGGTTTGCCCATATCGGCAACCCGGTTCGGCGATGGTTTTCGCAGGTGGACGAAGGGAAGCTGACGATTGGATTCGAAAGGAAGTGGGGAAAGAAACTGCTTTTTGTGTTGAGCAGATTGTTCGGCAACCCACTGGCAGAGGCCGAGTACGTCGGTTTGAACGAGGCCCGGACCGTGGCGGAATGGGCCGCGCAGATGCTCGAGTCACATTCGCAATGTGTTGTTTACACCTTCGCCGCGTCAGCCGTAAGGGTGTGCGTCGCTGCCGCGGAGGTAGGCCTGAACATCAAGGGAACCAAGTTCCTGGTGACCGGGGAGCCCCTCACCCCTCAGAAGAAGAAGGAGATTGCATCGGCGGGCGCTTCCGCCATTCCGGTCTACGGTATTTCGGAGGCCGGAGTGATCGCGGCAGGTTGCAACATGCCCAATTTCGATAGCGATCATTGTCACCTTTACCAGGACACCACAGCGATCATCACTCATGAAACAAAAGTTCCGTATTGCGATACGACTCTTGAATCTTATCTATTCACGAGCCTTCTCTATGAATCGCCGAAATTGCTTTTGAACGTTGGAATGGGGGATTTCGGGGATCTTCGCACGCACACCTGTAGCTGCGCATTTGGTAAGGCCGGATTTAAGGCCTGCCTGAGCAATATTCGCAGTTACGAGAAGCTCACCGGCGAGGGTGTGACCTTCGTGGACACAGATTTTGTCTGGATCATCGAAAAGAAACTTCCGGAAATCTACGGTGGAAAGAGCACGGATTATCAGGTGGTGGAACAGGAAGACGCTAACGGAATACCGCAACTCCGGTTGATGGTGAGCCCCCGACTTGGCAACGTGAACGGACCGGAAGTGGTGAATACATTTATCCGGCTCCTTAAGGGGGCAGAGGACAAAGGATGGGCGCAATCGGGGACGGAGATGTGGAAGCAATCGGGGATGGTGCGGATGGTTCGCGAATTTCCGATATCGACAGCAAGCGGCAAAATCATGCCTTTCCATTTAGTGAAACCCGGCGCAGGCCGGCTGGTGAGTCACAAGGCAGCATAAACCAAAAGGGGAGTATCATGGCGTTTCCAGCAACAAGACCAAGGCGATTGCGACAGAACGATAAATTTCGGCGGCTGGTTCGCGAAACCAGTGTCGCTGTAGACGACCTTGTGTGGCCGCTGTTCGCAGTTCCCGGTCACGGAATCCGCGAAGAAATCAACTCCTTGCCGGGCAATTATCATTTGTCCATCGATTGCCTCGTGGAAGAGGCCAAGCGCGCGCGCGACCTGGGTATTCCGGCCATTCTTCTATTCGGTGTTCCTGATCCCAAGGACAAGGATGACCGGGCAACAGGCGCCTACTCGCCCACCGGACTGGTGCAAAAAGCCGTCCGGGCATTGAAGAGTCACGTGCCGGGTCTGCTGGTTATCACCGATGTTTGCCTTTGTGAGTACACCCCCCACGCCCATTGCGGGATTCTGGAAAAGGGCTACCTGATGAACGACGCCTCGCTGGATGTGCTCGCCAAGACGGCGGTTTCTCATGCCGAGGCGGGATGCGACATGGTTGCGCCGGCGGCGATGCTGGACGGCCAAATTCAGGCGCTTCGGGAGTCCCTTGACCTTCACGGTTTCAGCAACCTGCCCATCATGGCTTATTCTGCCAAGTACGCCTCCAAGCTCTACGACCCGTTTTTCAAAGAAGGGACCCAGTCTGCGCTTTCGCACGGTGACAAGAAGACCCATCAGATGTCCTTCGCGAACTCCGAGGAAGCCATGCGTGAGATCGCCATGGATGTGGAAGAGGGAGCGGACATCATCATGGTCAAACCGGGGCTTTTCTACTTGGATGTCGTCTACCGGGCCAAACAGGAATTCCAAATGCCGCTTGCGGCCTATAACGTGAGCGGCGAATACGCAATGATCGATGCGGGTGCGAGGATGGGACGTTTGGATAAATGCG
>JASHSC010000510.1 GCA_030036915.1 Terriglobia bacterium | reverse complement strand
GTCGTTTTATCGCCAGCAAGCATCAGCTTGACGACCAGCGTCCCGCTGCGCACTTCCTTGCGGGAATTCACGTAAGGGATGCTGTGCGCGAGCAGATACCCGGAGCGGATTTCAAGCTCGTAGCCTTCATTCTGCAATCGCTTCAAGTCGGGGCTACGATTTATCAGTGGGTGTGACATTGAAAATCATCCCCTCCTTAACTCTGACCTTGCCGCCGGGCATGAGGCTGCCGGAAGGATTCTGATGCGGCCCGTCCTCATAGCCCACCGTGAAGAGAATATTCTGTCCGGTCGGCGGGGTCGGAAAAGCCAGCTTAACGGTTTCCTCGTAGGACACGAACTTCGTCGTGACGGTTTTTTCCTGGCCGTTCACGAAAATGCGGTAAACCCTGGGCTTGCCTGTGTGGAAATGCTCCTGCTGCCTCAAGTGCATGGGATGCGGCCCGTGGGGCACTTCCGGGTCTTCGCGGTCGCCGGTGACTTCCCGAAACAGATCCAAACCCGCGGGCACGCCGGCGAGCCGGTAAAGCGCCTCCCCGCTCGACGGGTTTGGCGACTCGTAGGGCCGCTGGTCGATGTGGATTCGGACGTGATGCTCGTGATTTTCCATTGTCGCCTCCGTGAGTTACAAGCTGCATTGGTTGAGTGAAAGCAAATTGTCGTTCCAATCGCCATCGGCGTGCGTGCGAAGGTACGGCGACCGACCTGCGGGACGGACCACGCCGACATCCGAACGCTTGCCGGTATAGGGATCGAGAACGAAGAAGGTGTTTGTCCCCGAATCGATGCTCCGGATGACATCCTCCCGCGTCCATTTCCAGCCCGCGCGCGGATTGCCGACATGACTGATGTGCTCGTGCGGACTTTGCGGATGCGGTTTCGTAATGCATGTTACCTGAACGTCTGCCACTGGTTTTCTCCTTTCCGTGCCGGTCCTCTCTGACCAACCAGATTCAGTATACCATAATCAGCGGATTTGGGTATTTCTAGAACAAAAAAAGGGGAGCGTCAAAATAATTCCCCGGTGCGAGTCCGCGCCTCGTCCCCCAGGATGCCTCGCTTCAGTAACCGCACACGGGCGGCGTCCCTTGAGGTTTGAAAAGTCGTTGTCACCAGGGCGATGAGCTGCTGGCCGTGCTCGGAGGCAAGGGTGAGGTTCGCGTAGGGGATTTTCTTTTCTTCCCGGAATCGCTTCACGGTGTCGAGCAGGGACGATGCCGGCATGAGAAGCGCGCCGCACGCATATCCCGCCTGCCACTCCATCCAGTCGCGCTCCGGAGCCGCGATCATGGTGTCGCGGTGACATTTGTTCGTATGGGTCTGTGGTTGCGTCGGGAACAGGGACGGCGGTTGGTTTGGGAGATCGTCGAACATGAACTGATGGAAATGCACGTGGCCGAATTCGTGGGTGAGCGTGGTGCGCAGCCGATTTTCCATGTTCGACGCACCCAGCGCCGCGGAAATCTTCACTACGGGCCGCTTGCGCGGCGTGAATTCGGTCACGCCCTCCACCTCTCCGGGTTCATCCGAGAGATCGGCATAGGAATCGAGGTCGGCTTTCTTCTCGATCAGCACCGTGAGGTCGTCGGTCCTGATGGGGAATTCCACCTTGCCGTACCGATCGGTTAAAAATTCCCTGACAACACGCTCGCATTCGTTGTCTATCTCGTCGGGAAGATAGTGCGGACGCTGGGAAAACCGCCCGGTTTTGTCCCTCACCCACTTCATTTGTTTTCCTTGACGGTCCTCCGGAAAGCCTTGAACGCTTCCCCTACTTTATCGGGCTGTGCCCGCGCGATACGCTGCAGATCCTCCGATATCGTGCCGGCGGCAAGTAGCAGACCGTCCTCCGATGCCCCCAAGAGATCGGCGATTTGCGCTATCAGGTGCTCGGAGGGGGGATTGCGCCGGTCGTGTTCGATGTCGTTCAAATACTGCGCCGAGATCGCCTGCCCGTCTTCCTTCTTCACCTTTGCCGCCAGATCCTTCTGGCTCAAGCCTTTCGCCCGCCGTGCTTCGGAAATCAAAGTGCCAAACGTTCTCATGGGTCCCCTGTTATTATAATCCGCTGATTAGCGAATCAAGAGTGTTTAATCTGCCATAGCCCCCGCCATGCGGCATCCTATGCGCTGTGTGAATCTGGGTTGTGGAGAAACAGATCGATGAGATGGTCTGCCTTCTCCGCGATGATGTTCTCCAGCTCGTCTGCATCGGATCGTAGCTCGGCGGCTCTTTCCATTCTGTCTGCGACTTCCTTCTCCAATGTGTCACCGAGCCGGACAATGGGAATTGCTGCAACATCGTTGGGGTCGAGGTGAGGTATAGACGTACCGTAGGCATTACGGATCACGAGCGGCCGTCCCAATTTTGGGTGGCCGAGGGCTGCAAAGAGATATCCCGGTCTTATGCGGTCGGTTCGTGGAATAATGCGCACGATGTCATGGGAAAAAAAGAAGTCCTCATGCCACTTTTCCGCAAGCGCGACGGAACCGTTGAGTCCGTAGGTCTGGCCGGAACAAGCCATGACAATCCAGCCTGCTTTGACCAGGTAGTCCCCGGCATTGTCAGCCTGCTCAGCAAGCACGCGTTTCGTGATCGTCGGGTTGAGCGAAAACAGCTCATCAGAGCTCATGTACGGCATGCCTTGATCGCCAAATATGCGTTTGAAACGGGTAAGCCACCAGATTCGCTCCGCAGCAAGGTATTGAACCGACGCTACTTTTCGGGAGATCACCCCACCTGCCTCTACCAGAGTAATGCGCGAAAAACGGACAAAGAAGGACACACGAATTACAAGGTTCTTGGGCTGGGATGGCCATTCCGGCCATGGGCGTTACCCGTGTGGAGCTGCCTCTAAAATGCCGTTTTTTCTGGTACGAAAGAAGGAAGGTGAGCCGTTGGTAGCCGAATGGTGCGATGGAACGGATTGAGAACACGCGGCTTATCGTGGTAGAGAATTGTTAAGCCGGTGCACGCTCAAGGACTCCGCGTGGGGTCTGGCCTTTCCTCTCAATATCGATTTTACCTGTTCATCGAGCACCTTGATTCTGCTTCGGCTCGCGGCCTCTGACGGGTGTTGTTCGTCTTCCGTTTCGGGGGAGTGGCCAACGTCGCGAAAGGTGCTCTGAAAGAACGTTATGAATTCCTCCAGAGCAGGCCCCCTCAACCAATCTTCCTATCGAAGCCCCCGCGACTTATTGCGATGAGGTCTGCCCGGAGGTACGCTTAAACAATACACACATTATTCGCACGATTTGTCATAAATCTTGCTGGAAACCATATGCAGACTCGGCAACGCGCCTGCACCTGATTGGCGAATCAGTGGCAGTTCCTCACGGAGACATCCGCGTGCCAGGGCTCCGCTTCCGGTACAACAACTATCTTCAAAGGTGCTCAATACGGGAACGCCTGATTCGCGGGGGTGAAAAATTGGAGAACAGCAAGGGAACAATGACGCCCGAACACCCCCTAAAACCGACTAACATGACCGAAGAAAAAGCTAAGCGAGTCAACAAGATAGCATGTTTTGGTTTGTCTACGAAGCAAGGGGTCGGGTGTTCGAATCACCCCGGGCGTACCACTTATCCCGTTTTGAATCAGCATCGGTTGCTCTTCCATCGTCTCCTCGAATGCCCTAAACGTACTAAAAATGTACTAAAAATCCCTCAATTCGAAGTCGCCGTACCAGAAGTCGCTGCACGCTCGTTCGCAGTTCGGTCAAGCTTGCCGAGTGCTTCCCTCATCATGTTGAGCTTCGCTTGGCTGTACCGCTTACGTCTTTGTATCCGGCTCGTTTACGCGCCATGAAAGTGAGCCTAATCCAATGTCGACGGAATTTATATACACATCACTCGTTGTTGCGAGTTCCGAAAATTCTGACCCCCTAAATTCCAGAAATTCTGAGCCGTTTGGGAAGAGCCGGAAGAGTTAGAAACTTCCCTTTGCTCCGCTGTGTTTTTTTGCTGTCGAGCGGGGCGGAGGGAGGAG
>JASHSC010000509.1 GCA_030036915.1 Terriglobia bacterium | reverse complement strand
GTGGCCATCCAGTTTCTGAATCGCGCCGGCGCAACGATTCTTTACTCGTCGCATTACATGAATGACATTGAGCGCATGGGCAGCCGCGTGGTGATGCTCGATGGCGGCAAGGTCTACCTCGATTCGAGCGTCGACCGCCTGCGCGAGGAGTATTGCCTCGCCCTAGTTTCTATGGAGATGGTGCCGGATGCGAAGCGACTGGAGCAGCTTCCCGGCTGTGTGCGGGCGCGCGGGCGCTACGGCGTTTGGCACACCATCTTTTCCGGAAATCCCGCCACCGTCAAGGCGATGATTGAGCAATCGCTCGGCTCAAACAGCATCCGCTGCGAGCGCCTGACGCTGGAAGAGTTGTTCGTGGAGCTCATGGGCGATGCGTCGTAGGAGGAATCCGCGTGATTTACGAAATTCTGCGATTCAAGAAATTCCCGTTGTTTCTGGGAATCACCGTTTTTGTGTCGTCTCCGATTTTTGCGTGGTTCAGGTTTTCTCCGGGCGCTGGTCAGCTTGCCGGAATCGTGGGAATTGATCAGCTTTCCTGGATTGTGGGAATTGCCTTCTTCATTTACATGATTGTCCTGGCGAGCGAAAAGCTTCCGCGATCCACTTTGTTCGAGGCGGCGCTTCCCATTCGCGCGCGCGACCTTTTTTGTACTCGCGTGCTCTTCATGCTGGCTTTGTTGTGGACATTTCTACTCATCATCATCAGTGCCGTACAGGGTTCTGGCGGTTTCACAAGAGCCATTGTTACTGCATACCTTTGCATGGCGGGGGGAGTGGGGACGCTGGCCTTTATCGTCCGTGACTCCATCCGCGCGGCAGAATTCCGCCCGCCGCGCTGGGGACGATGGCCCATTTTGGCTTTGGTCGTCGTCCTACTCTTCTTGCCGTGGCCCCTCGGCATGTCCGCCATTCAGATGGCTTCTTTTGCAGCAACCCTGGGTTTGGGAAGTGCTGCGCTGTTTCTGAGGACTTGGACTTCGTTTCCTGAGTCATTTCGACTCGCTCCAGACAAGCCGGTCAAAGAAAAATCCCGGAGAAGCGGGTTCGCGTCGCCATCGACTGCCTGGCGGCCGGCCTTGAGTGCAATCTGTGACCTTGTGATGATTCGCTGGCTATTTCTGTGTGTTATCGCAGGCGCAATCGGACTCCTGTTTTTCGAATTTTTATTCTTTTTCGTAGCATTTTTGTACACGTGGAAGCGTGTGACCGTCGATAATCGCTGGTTATTCCTCCTGCCCATTTCCAGGAAGCGGCTGTTTGCAATGACCACGCTTGTGCCTCTTGCGGCCATTACGATGTGCAGCTTGATTCAACTTCATTATTTTACCTCCCTGCCAATTGCCGTGATCGTTCTGGACGGAGCGGCGGTGGCCGCGGTGTGTCTCCTGGCCCTTTTAATCATTGTGCTTCCCAATTTCCTTCCTCAGACGGGATCCTGGCAGATGACTTCGCTGATTCTCGCGGCACTACTTCTACCTCCGGGCTGGGTGGTCTACGAATTCTTGAACACCCCCCTGATTCGAGTTTGGAAGCTCGGAAGTACGCCGTTTGAAAGGTGGGTCGCGAGCCTTGCGCCCGCGCGCCTGCCGCTTCTGATGATTGCCGCTGCCGTTGTTCTCCCGACGCTATACTGGCTTGCATACGTGGGGTTCCGCCGCATGGACATCACGCCGAAGCGCACCACGGCGACCCGCTAGATCTACCACCCTTCGCCGCCGCCTGTGAATCCCGATTCGAGGAATGCGCCCAGGCAAAATTCTGTCAAATTCTCCCAAGATTTTCTTTTAACTTGACGAATCTCAACGAATTGGACTATTCATGTACCGCATTTATGAGAAAATTTCACAATGAAACGTATCGCGCTTTGCGTAATTTAGCCGTCGCCTTCCTCTTGATCGCCCTGACTTCGTTCATGAGCCCGGCCCAATCCAAGCCCGAACACATTATGGTGATCGCCCACCGCGGGGCGCACGAAGGGATTCCCTCCAACACGCTCTTGTCTCTGAAGGAAGCCATTCGCCTGGGAGTCGATTACGTCGAGTGCGACATCCGCACCACCGCCGACAACAGACTGGTGATCATGCACAATGACACGGTGGATGGGACCACCAACGGCAAGGGCAAAATTCGCGACATGACGTTGAAGCAGATTCGCAAACTCGACGCCGGCATCAAGGTCGGTCCGCAATTTGCCGGAACCAAAGTTCCCACGCTCGATGAAATGCTCAAGACGGCGCGCGGCAAAATCGGAATCTATGCGGACACCAAAGACGCCTCCCCGGAAGCGCTGCTGGGCGCGCTCAAGAAATACAACATGCTCTCGCACGCGGTCATTTACGGCTACCACCTGGATTTCTTCGAAGGCGTCGCGAAGCTCGATCCCAACGCCTGGATCATGCCGGAGTCGCGCAACGAAATGGTTCTGCAAAATCTGCTCCATGAATTCCATTTGAAGGTCGTGGCTTTCAGCGCCAGCGACTTCAAGGAACCGCTGATCAGCATGACCAAGCAGGCCGGAGCCAAGATTTATGTGGATCGCCTGGGCCCGGCGGACAATCCCGAGTCGTGGCAGGCCGCCATCGACGCCGGCGCGGATGGAATCCAGACCGATCATCCCGCAGGCCTGCTGAAATATCTGCGCGACCATGGTTACCACCCGTAAATGAAAAAAAGCCTTCCGAATCTTTGTTCACGCCGCGACTTTCTGAAGGCCGCATCCGTGGCGCCCGCGCTGGCAGCGGCTCCAGCGGCATCGATTTCTCCTGCCCCGATTCTCGCCGCCACGCCTCCCATGGGGTGGAACAGCTACAACCATTTCAAGAATCAGATTGATGACGCCACGATTCGCGCGCAAGCCGACGCCATGGTTTCGAGCGGGATGAAAGCCGTTGGATACGAATACATCAACATCGACGAAGGCTGGGGCGGCGAGCGCGACGCGCAGGGCATGATTCATCCCAACTCGAAATTTCCTGACATGAAGGCGCTCGCGGACTACATCCATTCGAAGGGCCTGAAGCTGGGAATTTATTCCGCGCCGTCCAAGTCCACGTGTGGCGGGCGGCCCGGCAGCTTCGGCTACGAGGAGCAGGACGCGCAAACCTACGCGGAGTGGGGAATCGATTACTTGAAGTACGACCTCTGTGGAATGGAAGATCCGTTCAACAAACTCGCGGAGACGGACCTGCCGGCCGCGCACCACATGATGATTGAGGCCTACCGCAAGATGGGCGATGCCCTGCGCGGCACGGGGCGGCCTATCGTCTATAGCCTGTGCCAGTACGGAATGGACCGCGTATGGGCATGGGCGCCATCGGTGGGCGCGCACCTGTGGCGCACCACCAACGACATTCGTGACGATTACACCAGCCTGAGTCAGAACGGTTTCACGCAAGCCGGACTCGCTCCGTTCGCCGGGCCGGGCCACTGGAACGATCCCGACATGCTCGAGGTCGGCAACGGAAAATTCAAAACCACAGACAACCTGACGCAGATGAGCCTATGGAGCATCCTCGCCGCGCCGCTGATCGCCGGCAACGACCTGGCGCAAATGACGCCGGAAATTCAAGCCATTCTGTGCAACCGGGAAGTGATCGCCGTAAATCAGGACGCGGCGGGAATCCAGGGCGACCGCGTGAGCTGCGAAGGACCGCTCCAAATCTGGATGAAGCCGCTCGCCGACGGCTCGAAGGCGGTTGGGCTGTTCAATCGGGGGCGCTCGGTGATGAAGATGACGCTGCACTTTGCAGATGTCGGATTCCATGGCCGCGTCCACTTGCGCGACCTCTGGGAACACGCGGACCGCGGGGTGTTTGAGGACACCTATTCGACACTTGTGCTGAAGCATGGTGTGGTCTTTCTGCGGATTTCGCAGGCGTAAAAGGTGAGTGATGCATTGTGCGATCAAAGCCTCTGTGTTCTCTGTGCCTCAGAACATTTCACACAGAGCCCGCA
>JASHSC010000508.1 GCA_030036915.1 Terriglobia bacterium | reverse complement strand
CAGGGAAGATCCTCCTGATTCAGGTGGGCTTTGGCGTGATGTACAGGATGGGCCACATTCCGGGGTCAAAGTACGCCGGCCCGGCTTCGCAACCCGATGGCCTTGCGGCGCTGAAGAAACTCGTCGCCCATCTCCCCCGCAACCAGCAGATCGTCATCTACTGCGGCTGCTGCCCCTGGGACCATTGCCCCAACATTCGTCTCGCCTTCCGCACTCTGAAGGAAATGGGATTCGCGAACCTCAAGCTGCTGGAAATCCCGCAGAGGTTTTACGATGATTGGACGGCGAAGGGCTTCCCTACCGTCAAGGGAGAATAGGCACAATTCGCGGCTGCATCACGCCACGGCGCGCTCGAATGTGCAGCCTTCATTGGGGCAGTGCCGCACCGTCTCACCCGTCTTCTTGTTGAACTTCTCCAGCAGGATGGGGGATCCGCAGTTGGGGCAGGGTTCGGCCACCGGCTTGTCACGCGCCGTGAACTTGCACTCCGGGTAGCGCGTGCAGCCGTAGAAGGTGGTCTTGAAGCGCGTGCGCCGCGCCACGATTTCGCCCGTGCACCCCTTCTCCGGGCAGGGAATTCCCAGGGTTTCGCGCTTGATGTACTTGCACTTAGGATAATTGCTGCACGCCGTGAACTGGCCGTAGCGGCCCTGCTTGATGACCAGGTGATTGCCGCATTCGGGGCACTTTTCCTCGAGCGGTTGGTCGCCCACCGCCGTGGCATTGCCTTCTTTGATTATAATCTTCTTAGTATTACGGCACTCAGGATAACCCGTGCACGCCAGGAAGTAGCCGAAGCGCCCGCGCTTCACGGCCATGGGCTTTCCGCACTTCTCGCAGTTCTCGGCGGCCACTTCCGGGGCCGGTGGCGCGGCGCTGGCGTACTTCGCGGCAAGGTCGGGCGGCAGGTCGCTGGTGCCGTCGCAATCCGGGTAGCCCGTGCACGCCATGAACGGCCCGTTGCGCCCGAGACGGATGACCATGGGCTTGCCACACTTCTCACACTTGACGTCGGTGGGAATGCCCTCACCCTTGATGTCCTCCATGTGGCGCTCGGCCTGGCGCAATTCCTTTTTGAACTTTTTGTAGAAATCCTCCAGCGCGTCGGTCCAGGAGAGCTTGCCGTCCTCGACTTCGTCCAACTCCTCTTCCATGCGCGCGGTGTAAGCGACGTCGAAAATGTCGCTGAAATTCTTAACGAGCAGGTCGCTCACCAGCATGCCGAGCTGGGTGGGAAGAAGCGCCCCTGGTTCTTCTCCACGTATTCGCGGTTTTGAATGACGGAGAGGATGGTGGCGTAAGTGGAGGGTCGCCCGATGCCTTTTTCCTCGAGAGCCTTCACCAGCGTGGCTTCGTTGTAGCGCGGCGGCGGCTCGGTGAAGTGCTGTTCGGGCGTCAGTTTGTTCAGCTTCAGGCGCTCGCCCGCGGCCACGGCAGGCAGGCGGCGCTTCAGTTCCTCGTCTTCCTCCATGCCTTCTTTTTCGTCCCTGCCTTCTTCGTAGACGGCAAGGAAACCCTTGAATTTCTCGACAGAACCCGTGGCGCGTAGGGTGTAATCGCCCGCCGCAATGTCCACGGTGGTCTGGTCAAAGATCGCTGGATTCATCTGGGAAGCCACGAAGCGCTGCCAGATCAGCTTGTAGAGCTTGTATTCATCGGGCCCTAGGATCTTGCGCAGGGATTCGGGGGTGCGCAGAACGTCCGTGGGCCGGATGGCTTCGTGCGCGTCCTGGGCGTCCTTTTTGGTCTTGTAGTGGATGGCCTGATCGGGCAGATATCCATCGCCGAATTTTTCCTTAATGTAGCCGCGCACGGCAGTAAGCGCGCCTTCCGCGACGCGCGTGGAATCGGTGCGCATGTAAGTGATCAAACCCACCGCGCCCTCGCCCGGCAATTCAACGCCTTCGTAAAGGTGCTGCGCCACCATCATAGTTTTCTTGGCCCAGAAGCGCAGCTTGCGCACAGCTTCCTGCTGAAGTTTGCTGGTGATGAAGGGAGGAACGGGGAACTTGCGCTTCTCTTTGGTGGTGACCGATTGCACTACGAGGTTTGCGGCCTTGATGGCAGCGGTCACCTTGTCCGCCGAGGCCTGATCGGGAATCTCGATATCCTTGCCCTGATATTTCGCCAGGCGGGCTTCAAATTCCGGAGGATTCTTGCCTTCCACGAGCGCGGTAATGGTCCAATATTCCTTCTTCTGGAACGCCTGGATTTCGCGTTCACGCTCGACGATTAAGCGCAGCGCCACGGTCTGCACGCGACCGGCGGAAATTCCGCGCTTCACCTTTTCCCACAGCAGCGGGCTGACCTGATAACCCACCAGGCGATCGAGGATTCGCCGCGCCTGCTGCGCGTCCACCAGGTGCGAATCGATTTCCTTCGGGTGCTCGAACGCCGCGCGCACAGCGTCGCGGGTGATTTCATTGAAGAGCACCCGATGAAACTTGCGTTTGCTGGAATGGAGCAACTCGTGCAAGTGCTGGCAGATGGCCTCGCCTTCGCGGTCGGGGTCGGCGGCGAGATAAATCGAGTCGGCCTTGCTCGCCGCTGACTTCAGGTCGGCAATGACTTCCTTGCGAGCGGGGATGGCATTGTAGGTGGGCCGAAAGCCGTGCTCAACGTCGACGCCCAGCTCCTTTTTGGGCAGGTCCATGACGTGGCCCATCGAGGCCTTCACCAGGTAGTCCGTGCCGAGATATTTGTTGATGGTTTTCGCCTTGGCGGGCGATTCCACGATCACCAGCGATTTGCTCATAAGATCGAGTTGTCAGTTCTCAGTTTCTAGTAAACGGAATCTCACAGGTTCAAAGTCATGCTTTTTGAGCTTTTGCTCCTCCAACCGATGACTGATCACTTGCCTCCTTACCTTGAGATGCCACCCCTATGCCGAACATCTGATTCACAACCCTACCGGGAGGATTCACCTTGGTTACAGTTTACGGATAAAGTTTTTTCCCGGCAACTGCCGGATTAACCCGTTCATTTCCAATTCCAAAAGCGCCGCCAGGACTCGCGGGTGAGGAGTCTTCGCGGCGCTCACAATATCATCCACAAAAAGCGCCTGGTCCGCCCGCAGGACTTCGAATACAGCTTGCTGTTCCGGGGTCAGCGAGGCGGAAAAGAGCGTGGCGGCTTGCGCGCTCAAGGGCTCTCCATCGGATGCCTCGGCGGGCGGCAAGAGTTGCATTCTCACCTCCGCCGGGAATTCCTCAATCACGTCCATCCACTGGTCCACGAGCTTCGCGCCCTGCTTCAGGAGATGATTGGGCCCAAAACTTTGGGCCGAGGTAATGTTGCCGGGCACGGCAAAAACTTCGCGGCTCTGATCCACCGCCAGGCGGGCGGTAATCAGCGAGCCGCTGTACTCTGCCGCCTCCACGATCACGACGCCGAGTGAAAGCCCGCTGATGATGCGGTTGCGGATGGGGAAATTCTCCGGTGTTGGTCCCGTGCCCAACGGAAACTCGGAAATCACGGCGCCGGATTTTGCAATTTCGTCCGCCAATCGTTTGTTCTCGCGCGGGTAGATGACGTCGATGCCGGAACCGAGGACGGCCACAGTTTTGCCCTTGGCTTCAAGCGCGCCGCGGTGCGAGGCGGAATCGATGCCGCGCGCCAGGCCGCTCACCACCACCAGTTGCCGCTCGGCCAGATCGTGCGCCAGGCGATGCGCCACCGAACTGCCGTAGGCGCTGGGCCGCCGCGTTCCCAC
>JASHSC010000507.1 GCA_030036915.1 Terriglobia bacterium | reverse complement strand
TGATAAATCCAACCTGCTTCCTGGCGAAGCGCGGCGGCTTCACCGCTCAGATGGACGATGTAGTTTTCATATTTGTAGGGAGCAGGCTTGAAGCCTCCTGAGCCGTACACCTGGTCGGCCAAAAGTATGGTGCGGGGGTCGAGCGCCTTTTCCTTCAGCAGAGCCTGACATGCCTTGATGGCGAACCAGTTGGCCGTGCGGTGGTCCACGTGCCGCTCGTCGGGTCCGGTTAAGGCGATCATGGCGGGTTGAAAGTTCGTGATGATTTGCCGGATGGCACCCCCGACGGCATCGCGCGCATAGGGTAGATTGGGTTTGTAGACGTTTTGATACGGCGCGTGATCGCAGGCAAGATAGACAGAGAGGTAAGGATTGGAGGAATCCTTGTGCTCGAACCAAATTGCGCCCGAACCTCCGTCCGGGAGACCCAGATCGATGAATTTGTCCCGCGGAACTCCCAAATGTTCGAGCACTTCGGCGGTTTCCTCCATGCGGACGGTGCCGAATTCGCGCGCTTCGGTGGGTCCACAGGGCTTGTCAAAATAACGCTCGCACGCTCCCACATCTCCTGCGGTTAAAGTCAAAAGCTCCACCGGAATCTTGGCTTCGACTGCGGCGCGGATCAATCCGCCATACGCCAATTCGTCGTCCTCATGCGCGCAAATTACCAAAAGTGAGGCGGGGAGGGAGTTCACGGCAATCTCCGTGCGGGTTTCGGCGAGGTGCGCGCCCCCGTCGCTTGTCAAGTTCAGATTGACGGTGTAGGTGCCCGCAGGTTGTGTTGAGGGGATCATCCACGAATCACCGGAAACCTTTTGGGTGGCGCCCGGGGCGAGGTTAATGTCCGTGACGATCGTGCCGGAATACACTTCCTTGTTCCCTGGGCTTAATACGCTCGCGTGTAACGAGACTCCAATCCAAGGTTCGTCGCCGGTATTCTTCAGTATGGCGACAATCGTGGTCCTGTCACCGGGCCGGTACAGAGTGTGCGAAGAATCCACTCGCAAAGCCGGAGAAATCTGCCCCGGCGCGTAGAATTCCCGATACTTGCTATAGTCGATGAAAGAGTTGTAGGGATGAGTGAAGTTGCGGC
Organism: Terriglobia bacterium; assembly: GCA_030036915.1. GTDB lineage: Bacteria > Acidobacteriota > Terriglobia > UBA7540 > UBA7540 > Bog-366. The sequence goes on along the minus strand of JASHSC010000507.1, from coordinate 2,005 downwards.
TATAAGGCTTGGGCAGGTCGCGGTCCCAGGTGCGCAAAATTGCCTCCGGAGTGAATTGCATGTCGTAGAGAATCGTGCGGTCCGCATTCCACAAAGCCACAGTGTAGGTATCGACCTCCGGGGGCGGAATTTTCTCATTGCCCAACAACATGCCCGCGCCCATCACATCGCGCTCCTTGCCCTGCAAGAAAGTTGCTGTTCCGGCGGTGGTCATGGGAAGAGCAACGGCTGTTCCCGCGGCGATGTCCAGGTGATCGCGGATGACTTTGAGGGCCAAGTCGGGGTTTTCGTGACCGTGTTCGGAATAAAGCGCGATCCAGGGATAATTGGCGTTTGAAAACTCAAGCCGCAAATCTTTGAAGGAACTATCCGAAAGGTTCTCGATTCCCACCTCACATTTGATGGGCTCGCCGACGTTGTAAAGGGTCTTGTCGAGACTAACGTGGGAGATGCGCAGGAGCTTCTTGTACACAAAGAACCCGCGCACCTTTTTCCGAATCTCGGGAAGGTGCTGGATTCGATCTTCAACGTGAAGGGTGAGCGTATAAAGGCCGGTGGGCGCCTGAGGAGGAATGGGCCAGCCAACCTGAAACTCCTCGACGCCCGGCCCCGAATCCGGAAGGCGATCCATTTCCACGCTGGTGCTGGAGGTGGTTCCATAGTATTGGATTTCCGCAAAGACCACATAGCGCTTCGGTTGACCGGAAAGACCGTGAACAGTGGCGTGAATCATGGCGAGAGTACCGCTATTAAATCCCGAATCCATCGGCCCGCCCTCAATCGTAACCTCCGCTGCCCGGAGCGGCACCGTGAACAAGAACAGCGCCCCGGCCAGCGCTGTCCACCACACTTTTCTTTCGAGCATTTCTTCTCCTTTTCCTGATGCAGGACTCCCATATTATTGCCGCGACTCCTGGCCAGTTCAAATTAATTCGTGTCGAGGGTCTTGCGCAGAGTGTTTGCAACAATTAGAATGTGGCCAATCCGTAACCTTGGGAAGGAAACGCCCATTCGATCACATTTTCAAGGGATTTCGCACATCTGCTTTTTCCGCGCGTTTATTGCGTTGCTCGCGGCACCGCTGGTTTGGGACGCATACTTGCTCCATCATCCGGACGCGTTTGTGCAAGCATCGCCTTTGACGCAACCGGTTGCCATAGATGTGTTGGGCACAGCAGTCCGGGATTCATCGGGCGCGGAATGGTCGGACAGCCTCGGTGACGGCTTTCCGGACGGCGCTCGCCTCGAGAGCGGCGCTGACCGCGAGAATTTTACCCGGTGGTTTACATTTCTAGCAGAAACACAATATTACGTGTCCACTCCCGCGGTGCGCGCAGAGGTGCAGGACTGCGCTGCGTTGGTTCGTTTTGCCTACCGCAACGCTCTCGAACCCCACTCGCCCTCTTGGCGGGAGCGTGCAGGACTTCCCTTCGACCCCGGCTTTGGCGAAATCGCAAGCCTTCATTATCCATTCGGTCCGCTCGGTGAGAAGTTGTTCCGCGTGCAGCCTGGGCCGTTGGCTCCGGGAGATTTCGAGCAGGGGGCCTTCTCGGAGTTTGCCGACAGTGCCACGCTCCTTCGTTACAATACGTACCCGATTTCACGCGACCTCCGGGGAGCCCGGCCTGGTGACCTTTTGTTCTTCCATCAGTCTGTGCAGCATGAACCTTTCCATACCATGATTTTTGTCGGGAAATCACACTATCAGCCTCAGGGCGCAGATTGGATTGTCTACCACACTGGCGACCTGAATGGCCACCGCGGCGAGATTCGCGAGGTGCGCGCAGGTACTCTAATCGAGCACCCGGATTTGCATTGGAGGCCACTCCTCAGCAATCCGAATTTCATAGGGGTCTATCGACTGGAGATTTTGCGTTGAGATGCAGGTGAGAATTGGCAGGGACCATAGGCGCCGCCCCCGATGTGCGTAAGCCGCGACGATCTCAACACGAAATGAGAGGGAATGTGTTGGCGGCTTTCTTGATTTTGATGACCTTGCTTCTCG
>JASHSC010000506.1 GCA_030036915.1 Terriglobia bacterium | reverse complement strand
TCTACATCGTTCGCCGCAACTGGTTGGCGGTGATTCCGGAATCCGCACGCCTGGGCGAAAAAGGCCGCGTGGGAATCGTATTTGAAATTTTAAAAGATGGGTCAGTCCCTCAGTTGCGCCTGGTAGCTTCATCCGGTGCTGATCCCCTCGACCGCGCCGCGATGACGGCGATTCATGCCTCGTCTCCTTTCCCACCTCTGCCCGCGGAATTTACCGGCGAGCATCTGGTCCTTCAGTTCATCTTTCTTTATAATCTGCAGCCGGGCCAATAATGCTTGGGCCTGAGGGTTTCAGGAGCCCTCAGCCGGGTTCAGCCCATCCCTTCTTCTTGATGAGATCCAGAATTTGTCGCACCACCTGTTCGGCCTGAAGGTGCGTGGAATCAATCGCGATGGCGTCGGAAGCGGGCGTAAGAGGAGAGATCTTCCGCTCCGCATCGAGCTGGTCGCGACGGCCGATTTCGTAGGCGGTTTTCTCAAGCGTCGCCTCGCGGCCATCATGCGAGTCCTGCTCCAGCCGCCGCCGCGCTCGCTCCACAACATCCGCTTTCAGGAAAATCTTGAGTTGCGCCTGTGGAAACACTACTGTGCCGATGTCGCGGCCTTCCATCACCACGCCGCGGCCCTGCGCAAAGGCGCGCTGAATTTGGATGAGCTTGGCTCGCACTTCCGGCAGGCGTGAAACCAGCGCCGCGGCGAGCGTCACTTCAGGAGTTCGCAGGCGCGCGGTGACGTCGGCGCCGTCGATGAGCACGCGCGATTCCCCCCCGCTGGACTCCACGCGCACGTCGGTTCCGCCGATCAGGTGGGTGACGGCTGATTCATCGTGCGGGTCGACCCCCGCCTCCAGAACCTTGAGTGCCGCTGCGCGATACGTCGCGCCACTGTCAACGTAAGTCAATCCCAGGCGAGCTGCCAGCATCTGCGCAACCGTGCTCTTGCCCGCGCCCGCGGGTCCGTCAATAGTGACAATCAAGGGTTCAGGCATCCGAAGTTGTCGGTTTTCAGTTCTCAGTTTCGAGTGATGGCTAAATTCTCTTGAACGCCTTCATCAGATCCTTCGTGCCATACCTCAGAACGGTGGGCCGGCCGTGCGGGCAGGTCATTGGGCAATCGGCTTGGCCGAGCGCCTGCAAAAGCCAGTCCATTTTGTTTTGCACAAGCGGCATATTGATTTTAATCGCCGCGTGGCAGGAAATGGACGCTGCGATATTGCCGCGCAACTCGTCCAGGGAAATGGCGGCTCCCTCGCGTGTGGCGCCGTCCAGAATCTCAACCATCAGCTTCTCCACTTCGTCCGCGGGCAGGTCGGCGGGCGACGCCTTGATCGCCACAGTTCGCTGGCCGAAGGGCTCGACTTCAAAACCGTTCGCGGCCAGTTCCTCCGCGATCGCCTGATAGGTCACCTGCTGCTCAGGCTTCAATTGAAGGACGATTGGCATCAGCAGCCGCTGGACTTCCACCTTCTTTTCCTGCCGGCGGCGCACATGGCGGTCAAAGAGCACGCGCTCGTGCGCAGCGTGCTGGTCCACAATCCATAGGCCTTCGGAATTGACGGCGACGATGAAGCTATCCTGCACCTGACCAAGCGGCAGGAGATCAAGTGGAAGCTCGCGAGGCGTGTGAATGGCCGATTCATCCGCCGCCGGCGGCTCCACATGAAGCGTTCCCGGCATTGCAGCGGGGGCATAAGGTGCAAGCACTGAGTCGAGCGGCAAGCGTTGCGGGCGGGGTTCGAGGCGCGGTGGCGCCAGGCGGAATTCGGGTCTCGCCGCAGCAGTCGCCGGACGGTCCGGAAAGTGAGGCATCGAGGCGCTTCGTTGTGGTTCTTCGGCGAACGCGTCGGCAACGTCCGCCGCCTCAACCTCCAAACTGGCGGGCGGCGCGGGCTTGGAAATTGGGAATGACGCCACGGGACGCGTGGCGAGAAGCGTTTGGCGAATCGAATCCCGCACCAGGTCGTGCACGAACGTGCCGTGGCGAAATCGCACCTCGGTCTTCGAAGGGTGCACGTTCACGTCCACTTCGCTGGGAGGAATTTCCAGGAAAATCAGCGCCACCGGGAAAACTCCGGAGGGGAGAATGTTCCGAAACGCCTCCGTGATCGCGTGCAGGATGAGGCGGTCGCGCACCAGTCGCCGGTTCACGAAGAAATAGATGTTGTTACGATTGAGCTTCTGAATTTCCGGCCGTGAGACAAATCCCCGCACTCGGATGGTGGGTGCTTCGCCGGCGGTTTCCTCCGGCTCGCCGGATTCAGGCAGTGACGCCATGGGAACGCGCCGCTCAACCGGCGCCATTTCGAGAAGCTGCTCGAGCGTCTGGCCGCCCATCACCTGATACAGCCGCTCGCGGTGATTGCTTACCGGAGAAACTTGCAGAATCGTGTTGGTCAGGGAACCCAGCACGAATCCCTTTTCGGGGTGCGCGAGGGCGTAATGCGTCACCAAAGTTGCGACGTGCCCGAGTTCGGTGGATTCTGACTTCAGGAACTTGCGCCGCGCAGGAGTGGCATAGAAGAGGTCACGCACCTCGATGCTTGTCCCCTGCGGC
>JASHSC010000505.1 GCA_030036915.1 Terriglobia bacterium | reverse complement strand
CCCTGGAAAAGACCGGGGATTGGCAGGGCGCCGCAAAGGCATTTCGCGCCGCAGTAAAGGATCAGCCAGAATCAAGTGACGCGCATTTGAATCTCGCCCGCGCTCTGGCCCATCAGAATGACTTTGCGGGCGCCGCCGCCGAAGCCCAGGCCGTCCTGCACATTACTCCTAATCTTCCCGAGGCCCATTTCCTTCTCGGCGATGGACAGTTCCACCTTGGCAAACCGAATGATGCCGTCCGGGAGTTTCAGCAGGCTCTGCTCAATAAACCCGATTACCCCGACGCGCTCCTGGGCCTGGCCAATGCCCTCTATCAGCAGGGCAAATTGAATGATGCAATTTCCGATTATCGCGATTACCTGCGAACCGATCCCAAGGATTCCAGCGCCCATCAGAACCTCGCGGAAGCACTCTACGATAAGAAGGACGTGGACGGCGCGATTCACGAATACGAAGAAGTCATCCGTCTTCGTCCCGACTTCCCCGACGCGCACTTCAACCTCGCCATCGCGCTCGAGAATCAGCGCCAATACGCCCGCGCCCGCCAGGAATTGCAAGCTTACCTCCAACTCGCCCCCAACGCCCCCGACGCCGATAAAGTGCGCAAGCACCTGAAACAAATGCCGAAGTCAAAATAAAGAGTGAAGTTCGGCTGACTGGAAGGTGTTTTGGCAGGGGGAACCAGATCGACGAGGCCTTATCGGCGATTTCGCGCGATATTCCGAAAAAAGCATTCACCACGGAGGGTGCAGAGGCTCACAGAGAAAGGCTTCTCCGTGGTCCTCGGTGTTCTCTGTGGCGAGAGCTCGTACTAGTTTACGCTGCGGCGTGCTGAGTTATCCACTCGCCAAGACAGCGGACGGGGCTAGGAAGTCGAGATTGAGAGGACGGATGAGCTTGAACAAGGGCAGTTTTGTCTCGGTGCCGGGCGAAAATCCGCTCCAAACCCCAAAAGTCTCGAACCTGAGAAGTTGTTGAAAACGAAGGGTCGGGAAGGGCGTTTTTTGCCCCTCGAACCTGACAAGTAGCTGAAAATAAGTTTGTTACAAAATTTTGTGGATTTCGGAAAATCGCAGCAAGATTGTGGGTTCTGCCCTCCGCAGCCCCTTGAGCAGTTTCCCCGCTGAGTAACTAACGCTGGCACAAGTTTATTTCGCCTCTGCGGTTCGGGCCACCGCCTCCTCACGTATCTGCTTCCATGTCGCGATAGGGATCTTGAGGAACAAGCCCGCGATGTGTGGGTCAAATTGCTTTCCGCTACACCTTTCGATTTCCGCCCGCGCGGCTTCGAATCCCGGCGCTTTGCGATAACTGCGGTCGGAAGTCAGCGCGTCCAGCGTGTCGGAAATGGTAAAGAGCCTGGCGCCGAGGGGAATGTGCGGCCCTTTCAGGCCGTCGGGGTAACCCGTACCGTCATATTTTTCATGATGGTGGCGGACGACGGCGCTGGCAGGGCGCAGGAACGGAACGCGTTTGAGGATCTCGTCTCCGGCGATTGGGTGCTTGCGCATCTCCACCCACTCTTCTTCGGTGAGCTTGGCGGGCTTCAATAGAATTGCGTCGGCCACGGCAATCTTGCCGATATCGTGCAGCAGTGCGCCTTGTTCGAGCGAAGGCAGTAGCGCGGGAGGATACCCCGCCTTCCGCGCCAGGAAGCGCGTGTAAGCGCGCACGCGGTGGGAATGAGCGGAGACCTCATGTTCACGGGCGTCCAGCGCCGCCACCAGCGCTTCCAGAGTCATCAGGTAGTTGGATTCCAGTTCGCTCAGCGCCACTTCGATTTCGCGCGTGCGGCGCTGGATGCTGGTTTCGAGCGACCCCCGATAGGCCCGCGCCTGCCGCAATGTTACCACGTGCTCGAAGGCTCGCGTCACGGAGCGCGTTACTTCCTCCGCCACCAGAGGTTTAACCAGAAAGTCCTGGGCTTGCATGCGCAACGCGGAGATCACGGTCTCAACCTGAAGGCCACCGGTCACCAGAATGAATCCCACATCCCACCGACTTTTCTGCGCCATGGATAAAAGGTCCAGGCCGGAGGCGCCGGGCATCCAGACGTCACACACGATGACGTCGAAGTCACCGCTCTCGATCGATTCCAGCGCGCAAGCGGCGTCCTCAGCTTCAGACACCTGGGCGGTGATCGGCCGCAGAGCTTCCTTGAAAAACATGCGCACAGCCGAATCGTCATCCACCACCAGAACTTTGGGTAGCGTTCGGATCATCATATGACTTCAGGCGTAAATCACCTGGGGACTCGGGATTGCCCCGAGTCATAGGCCCCCAGTAATTCTTTTACAAATAATTGAATCGGATTTATGCAGGAATATCTTTAGAATTCAGAACGGCCTAGCTATCCACTCCCCATATACCAAGCTGCAATCAAATTTTAAAAATTCTCTTAACTGCCCCTGCGAGCGGGCCCTTACCAAGAGCTTGAGGGACTTACCGAAAGGTGCCATTGAATGCATTCTCCCATTCTTCTCCCCCCAATTGCAGTTAATAGAAAATGAGAAACGGCGACAGGTCAGATTGAATTTCATTTTATGGCCATTTATTCCCTTCGTTGAAATTTACTCATCCTTTACCCGCTTCTTGCCGAAATAAGATGTGATTAACGAAGTTGAAAGAAGAGGTGAAAAGATGCGAGTGCTGATCGCCGAAGACGACAAACCCGTCGCCAGCTTTGTCCAGAAAGGGCTGGAAGCCGAGCAATACGCCGTCGATGTCGCGCAGGATGGCGACGAAGCGCAGTTTATGGTCAATCAATTTGAATATGACGTGGCCGTACTCGACTTGACCTTGCCGCGCGTGGATGGTTTGGATGTGCTCAGGCACATTCGCCACATCAAGCCGGCGTTGCCCGTCCTTATTTTGACGGGCCGCAATCGCGTGGAGGACCGCGTGAAAGGATTGGACCTGGGCGCCGACGATTACCTCACCAAACCCTTCTCCTTCACGGAGCTCTCCGCGCGGGTTCGGGCGCTCTTGCGGCGGGCAACCACGCCCGCGGAGGTCATGCTGCGTGTGCGCGACCTGGAGCTCAACCGCGTGGAACGGCTGGTGAAGCGGTCGGGGAGCTCCATCGTGCTGACCCCAAAGGAATTCTCCCTGCTCGAGTACCTCATGCGCAACGCCGGGCGCTGCGTGACTCGCGCCATGATTATCGAGCACGTCTGGAACCTTTCGTTCGATACCATGACCAACGTCGTGGACGTTTACATTAACTACCTGCGGAAGAAAGTTGATCAGGGGTTCGAGCGTAAACTCATTCAAACGGTTCGGGGCGTAGGTTACCAAATCGGCGGCGAGGCGTGACGCGATGGCCAACGACGTGAAGGAGGATCGCATTGCCCGATCCGAACCGCCGCCAGACGTGGGTCCCTCTCCGGCGGACATAAGAGAGAATCTTCTGGAATCGAAGCCAAATGCCACAGGAGTCGCGGCAACTTATCGCATTCCCCCCGAAGAGTGCCGGGAATGCCTGACGGCGATGACTCACCGGCTGGTGCAGCCCCTCACGGCGTTGCGCGGCGGCCTGGAATTGGGGCTGCTGGGAAAGCCTTCGGAGGCGGATTACCGCGCCTTGCTCCAACAATCGATGCAACTCGCCGATACCATGGCGCAGATGATCGTTTCGCTGCGCGACATCGGTGAATCCGGTGTGTCCGCTGGGCCGTCCCAGGGCATCCGGCTGGAATCCGAGGTTCAGGACGTACTGGCCGAGGCGGAAACCTGGGCGCAATCGCGCGGTCTTGCAATCCAGCTCCACGCTACAGGTAACATCGAGGTCCGCGCAAATCCCCAGCGGCTGCGAGAGGCTCTTCAAAGTATGTTCGCGTGGGTCATTCAGAACAGTGCCGGAGGGGGCGTCATGGTTGTAGAGCTTTCGGCCGAGGAATGTGAGGCAAACGTATTTCTCTCGCTGCCGAAGCTGGATTGGCAATACCTTCAGGTCAAGGTGCTCGAGGACATTCCCACGCCGGGCGTGCTGTTTTCGCACGCTGCCAAGAATGGCACGCTGGGATGGGCGATCAATCAACGCCTCGTGAAT
>JASHSC010000504.1 GCA_030036915.1 Terriglobia bacterium | reverse complement strand
TTAGGTGGAAGGTACCACAACCCAATCGAGCGGAGATGGAGGTTCAGATTTGTTTCCGAGCGGCACCAGGGACAATCCCCAATGACGCGTTCTGCAGCAGGAGATTTCTCGGATTACAAGAGGGCTTATGCATTAACCGCAAGATTCTCAACTTTTGTCAACAGTTCAGGTGCTCGATGCCCCATTCAGTAGCGGTGCCAGCGCCTGGCCCGTGTAGGACTTCTTCACTCGCGCCACTTCCTCCGGCGTTCCCTGGGCCACGATTCGGCCGCCTTCCTCACCACCTTCGGGGCCCAGGTCGATAATCCAATCGGCCTGCTTCACCACGTCGAGGTGATGTTCGATGACAATCACCGTGTTGCCGAGGTCGGTGAGGCGATTGAGCACTTCCAGAAGCTGCTTGACGTCGGCAAAGTGCAGGCCGGTGGTGGGCTCGTCAAGAATGTAGAGTGTCCGGCCGGTCTGGCGGCGGCTGAGTTCGCGGCACAGCTTGATGCGCTGCGCTTCACCGCCGGAGAGCGTGGTGGCTGCCTGGCCCAGGTGCAGATATCCCAGGCCCACGTCCACCAGCGTCTCGAGCTTCAGGCGAATCTGTGGAATGTTCTCGAGCAGCGGCAGGGCGTCCTTTGCCGTCATATCGAGCAGATCGGCAATGGAAGCGCCCTTGTATTTCACCGCCAGCGTTTCGGAGTTGTAGCGCCGGCCGTGGCACACTTCGCAGGTCACGAAGACGTCGGGCAGGAAGTTCATCTCGATGCGACGCAACCCTTCGCCCTGGCACGCTTCGCAGCGCCCACCTTTCACGTTGAAGCTGAATCGGCCGGGCCGGTAGCCGCGCTCGCGCGATTCCGGCAGCATGGCAAACAGGTCGCGGATGGGAGTGAACACGCCAGTGTACGTGGCGGGATTGGAGCGGGGTGTCCTCCCGATGGGAGACTGATCGATGGCGATGATCTTATCCAGGTGCTCGAGCCCGGTGATGGCGCGATGCTCCCCCGGCTCTTCGATGGCGCGATAAAGCTTCTTGGCGATGGCGCGATGCAGGATGTCATTTACCAGCGTCGACTTTCCGGAGCCCGAAACACCGGTCACCACGGTGAGCAATCCCAGGGGAAATCGCACGTCGATATTCTTCAGGTTGTTGGCGCGCCCACCGAGAACGGTTAGAACTTTCCCGTTGGCCGTGCGACGCTTCGGGGGCACGGGAATGCGCAGTTCGCCGGAAAGGTACTTTCCGGTGAGAGAGTCGGCGGTGGCCGCGATCTTATCCGGCGTTCCCGACGCTACCACGTAGCCGCCCTGCTTGCCCGCGCCCGGTCCGAGGTCGATCACGTAATTGGCGCGGCGGATGGTCTCCTCGTCATGTTCGACCACCAGCACCGTGTTGGCCATATCGCGCAGGTGCTCCAGCGTTTCGAGCAGGCGTTGATTGTCGCGGGGATGCAACCCCACACTGGGTTCGTCGAGAACGTAAAGCACGCCGCGGAGTTTCGAGCCGATCTGCGTGGCCAGGCGGATGCGTTGGCTCTCCCCGCTCGAAAGCGACGATGCCGAACGGTCAAGGCTCAAGTAACCCAATCCCACGGCGTTCAGGAACTCGAGGCGTTCGTTGATTTCATTCACAATGCGCCGCGCAACCAATACTTCACGCGGTGTGAGCTTCAACCGTGACATGGCTTCCTGCGTTTTGATTACCGGCAACGCGGTGAGATCGGCAATCGAGAGCTCCATGACTTTCACGGCGAGACTTTCAGGCCTCAGCCGCCGGCCCTGGCATTTCGGACAGGTCACAGCGGACATGTACTGGCTGTACCATTCGCGGTAGCTTTCCGAGTTCGACTCGCGATACCAACGATCGAGGAGGGGCAGGATTCCGGGGAACACCGTGGAGGCGGGCGCCTTTTCGGAGATCTTTCCGTAGAGCAGCAGGTTTTGCACTTTCTGCGGCAGGCGTTCGAAGGGAGATTTCAAATCGAAGCCGATTTGTTCGGCGGCGCGCATCAGGCTGCGCTGAAGGAAGCCCGAACCAGCGCCGGGGCCAAGTCCGCCCTCAAGCAATGGCCGCGACCAGTCCACAATCACCTTTGCGGGATCGAAGGAGTACTGACTGCCGAGTCCGCGACAAGCCGGGCACGCCCCGTAAACGCTATTAAAGGAAAACGAGCGAGGCTCGAGAGCCGGGATGCTCATGCCGCACTCCACGCAAGCCCACTCCTGCGAATAGAGGTGCTCTTCGCCGTTCACCACCGCCACTTCCACGATGCCTTTGGCCAGCTTCATGGCGGTCTCAATGGAAGACGCCAGGCGGGTCTCAATCCCCGGTTTGAGCAGCAGGCGGTCGATCACCACTTCGATGGTGTGATTCTTGCGCCGGTCGAGCTTGATCTCTTCGTCCAGTTGGCGCAGTTGCTTATCCACGCGAACGCGAAGGAAGCCCTCACCCGCGAGTTGTTCGAAAAGCTTGCGGAATTCACCTTTGCGCCCCCGCACGATGGGGGCAAGGATCATGACGCGCTCGCCTTCGTCGTTGCCCGCGGAGCCCATTTGCCTGAGTGCCATGATTGACGCCACGATGTGCTCCGTGGTCTGGCGCGAGATTTGGCGTCCGCAGCGGGGACAGTGTGGCGAGCCGATAGAGGAATACAGGAGCCTGACGTAATCGTAGATCTCCGTGATGGTTCCCACGGTGGAGCGCGGGCTTCGGCTGGTGGTCTTCTGTTCGATCGAAATCGCGGGACTGAGTCCTTCGATGGTGTCTACGTCCGGGCGCTCGAGTTGGTCGAGGAATTGCCGCGCGTAGGCAGAAAGCGTCTGCACATAGCGGCGCTGCCCTTCGGCGTAAATCACGTCGAACGCCAGGCTTGACTTGCCCGAGCCGCTCAGCCCGGTAACCACCGTCAAAGTGTTGCGCGGAACCTCGACGCTGATGTTTTTCAGGTTGTGCTGGCGCGCGCCCCGGACTGTAATTCGCTCGATCATTCGCTCTGGGTCCCCCAGCGATGAATTTCGACAGAAACCCAGCCTCCCATGCTATGTCGGCCATTAGAACTCGTCAAGAGGGACGCCAACCTGATGTATAGGCCGTTGCCGTCAATAGCAGGACCGCATAAAATGGGCGCTTTCGCAAAGGACACAATCGAAGAGCATGTTGAAATCGCTGAGCGCAAGAATCGGAAACGTGTTGATCCTCTACGGCGGGTGGGGTTTGTTCGCGATGTCGTTCCTGGACTCCTCGTTAATGCCACTGCCCCTGATCAACGACCTGGCGCTGATCATGATGGCCAGCCGGCGGCCGGCCTTGTGGCCCCTTTATGCGCTCGCAGCTACTTTGGGGTCGGTTTGCGGAATTTACCTTTTCTACGGGATCGCGCGCGGTGGAGGAAAATATATTTGGCGCAAAACCACGCCTCAATCTATCTCGCGCGCGCAACGCTGGCTTGAGCGCAATGACTTTGTGGCGATTCTGGTGGCGTCGCTGCTTCCACCACCTGCACCCATGAAGGCGTTTGTGCTTGCGGCGGGGCTCCTGCGTGTCAATGCAACGAGACTCGGCCTGGCGCTTCTGGTGGGGCGCGGGCTGAGGTTCGCCGCTGAAGCCTGGCTCGGCGCGCGATACGGTCCCAGGGCGGAGGAATTCGTCCGCCATAACCTGGCCTGGGCGTCATTGGCAACGGCTGTGGTGGTCGTGGGTCTGGCCCTGTTCAGGCATTGGTGGTTCAATCGCCGAAGACCGGAGGATTCATCTCAATCTCTTCCAGGCTCTGGAGCTGAGCCGAAGTAAAAGGCTTCGGAACGGATCGACAAGCTCTTGTCCAGTTTAACTTTCAACGTAAACCCCAGGCTCTGCGGCGAACCGCGAGCAAAGCGCAGGTCGCTGATGCTCACCGTATAGCCCTGATCATCCTCATCCACCTGCGCCCAGGGGAAGCGTGCAAAGTTCAGGAAGATTTTTCCCGCCCGAGTCTCCAGGGCTGCACGTAGCGGAGGCGACATCTGCGGCTTTTCGAAGGTCGACAACTCCTCCGGCTCGCTGTTGGCATCCAGCGAATTCACATGCAAAACATGAATCGAGTTTTCCGTCTCCACAACACCAGTCCAAATGAAGGGGCTCAGGGTCTGAGGCAGCGCGCTGAATCGCCCAGGATTCTCGCCCGAATAGGTGTGGCTGTCGAGGATGCTCAGCGCGCGGCGGTGAGCAAAGCCGCGAATTCCCCAAAGTACTATCATCGCGCCCAGGCAAAATACGGCGCCCGGAGCCCAACGCGGCTTTCGCGCTCCCACTTCCTCGGAAACGACGCGCAGCAGCCACGGCACTCCCAGGCCCAAAAGGAATAGCGCGAGAAGCAGCGGGTCGATGATGGGCATGATATCCCACGCGTACCATCGCCCACTGAAGGGTAGAAAGGGGCGGACACCGTAAGCGTTGGTGAAATCGAGCAGAAGGTGGCTGCCGGTTCCCAAAAGGGCGGCGAGCAGGAGCCATCGGCCGTCGAGTGGCAGGCCCGGCTTGGGGCGGGTTCGCTTGCCCAACCATAGCATTAACCCCCAGATCAGGAACGCCAAGGCGATGATTCCCAGTAAGGAATGTGTAATTCCTCGATGGTATCTCAGGTAAGTTAGGCTGCCCTTTAGTGCGGTTAGCACATCGATGTCAGGAGCGTTGGATGCGAGGATGAGCGTCAGGGTGGCAAAGCGTGTCTTGCGGTTCAATCCCGCCTGGCTGATGGCAATGCCGGTGAGGGTGTGGATGAGGTTGTCCAAGGTGATCCACCTCGCTGCGGCCAGCCCAAAGTTACAGGAAACGGCGAGCGGTGGGCTTTTAGCTTGATTGAGGCACCAACAAGGTCAGCGCGTCAGGCACAATTTCGAACTTCGCGGGAATTGCCCCAGTTAATTCACCATCGAGCTCAAAGCGGATGGTGTTCGCATTTTCGCCGGGAGCCGAAAGCACTTCAGTGCACTGATCGAGTGAGACGCCGCTCATTCGCGTATGCTGCCGCAGCAAAACTCCAAGTGCATAGAGCAGGTAACGTAGCCGGCTGCGGCTGGAAAAAGAGCAAACGGCAAATCGCGGCTGGAAGAGCCCCGCCGCGGGCGCAAGATGAAGCCATCCGGCATACAGCCGCGTGCGATGAATTACCGCGAACGTCCCCTGGCGTTCCAGGCCGTCGAGACGGCAGGAGAACTTTGGAAAACTATAGACGACAAGCTGGCGCAACGCCTCCAGTACGTAACCTGTCACGCCCAGATTGGTCTTCATCCAAGGCGAAAGCTTGTACACAATGTGCGCATCGTAGCCGATTCCCGCGACGCTGATGTAGAGCCGGTAGCGGGATTGTTTCGCGGGTTCGTGCTCAGCGGCCGCTTCGGCACTTTCCTCCCATCGCGCGCACCCTAGAGCGATGCGACGCGGCGTCCAGCGCATGAGCTGGCGTGCAGCGCGAACTGGATGAATGGGTATTCGAAGTTCACGGGCGACAATATTCGCCGTGCCGCCCGGTAGAATGCCCAAGGGGACTTTGCTCGGCGCCAATCCATTGATAACTTCGTTAATCGTCCCATCACCTCCACAGGCCAGCACCAGGTCCGCGCCGTTTGCGACCGCTGCCTGGGCCAGTTCGTGCGCCATGGCAGGCCGTTGAGTAGGCGCCAACTCAATTTCCAAACCCGCCTGGCGCAGTACGTTGGCGGCTTCGTGAACTTCGCGCTTCCGCCTGGCGGGGCGACGCCCTGCGACCGGATTATAAATGAGGATGCCTTTTTTCAAGGGTAGGTCAGCAACTGTGGAACCTATTCAGCCCGACACGCACGCGAATTCCCAGTCTCTCTCTTGTCTACACCAAGATGCGCGTGTGGGGGACCTACTCCGACATCAGGAAGACTCCGGAGACCACCTTGCGGGCAATCAGATCGCCGGTTTTCTTGTCTTCATGAATATCCACCCACACCTCTTCGCCCGATTTCAGGGAATTGAGGGAACTATCCTTGCCGTCCTGGATAAACTTGGTTTTCTTGTTGAACTTGAATGTCTGGTCAACACCGGCCTTGGTTTTGGTCAAGACCATTTCGTCCTTGCTTACTTCCTTTACCACGCCATAGAGATAATCCGCGTATTTGCTTCCCGCATTGGGGGCAACATGTTGGATACCCATGGGTGTGGTCTCGGGATCAGCCGAGCTGGCACCTTTCCCGCCTTTTTGCGCGGCATTCTGAGTGGCGAACCCGACCAATCCAATGATCAAAATCAGGATGGCGATTTGCTGCTTCAAAGCCCAGTACTCCTATGAATTTTTGCCGTTCTTTGATAACACTAGCAGCCGCGTCACAACCGTGTCAAGACTGCGTGGCCTGCATCGGGGCGAGGGACTGCGCTCGCTGACCGGTACGCGTTTTGGCCGGACGCGCCGGGAAATGCTAAGATATCGCCATGAATCGCAGGGAATGGATGGCGCTCGCCGTCGGTGGGGTTACACACGTGATGGCGAAACCGCCCGATTCTATACCCATAATCGATACTCACATTCACTTGTTTGACCCCGCGCGCCCGCAGGGCGTCCCCTGGCCTCCAAAAGACGACAAGGTTATAACCCGACCAGCTTTGCCCGGCGTCTACCGGAAACTCACCGACGGCCTCGGCATCGTGGGCGCCATTGAAGTGGAATGCAGTCCTTGGTTCGATGACAATCAGTGGGTTCTGGACGTTGCGGCGAAGGACCCAATCATTGTGGGGACAATCGGCCACATCGATCCTACCCTGGCGGACTTCGGCAGCCGATTGGAACGACTTCACCGCAACCCTCTGTTCCGCGGAATTCGCTACGGAAACCTGTGGGGATGGAACCTTGCCGATGGAATTTCCGACCCGCAGGTCATTTCCAATTTAAAGCTGGTGGCCGACGCCGGCTTGACGATGGATACAGCCAACCCTGATGCTGAGTTGCTCGCTTCAGCCGTCCGGCTCTCGGACAAGGTGTCGAGCCTTCGAATCGTCATCGACCAC
>JASHSC010000050.1 GCA_030036915.1 Terriglobia bacterium | reverse complement strand
GCCACGCGGGTGACTTCCGAGGCGAAGGAGTTGAGCTGGTCCACCATGGTATTGATGGTGTTTTTCAATTCCAGAATCTCGCCCTGCACGTCCACCGTAATCTTGCGGGACAAGTCGCCGCGCGCCACGGCCGTGGTGACGTCCGCGATGTTGCGCACTTGCGAGGTAAGGTTGTTGGCCATGGAATTGACGCTGTCGGTCAAATCTTTCCACGTGCCGGCCACGCCGGGGACGATGGCTTGCCCGCCCAGCCGGCCTTCCGTGCCCACCTCCTGCGCCACGCGCGTCACTTCGCTGGCGAATGACCGCAACTGGTCCACCATGGTGTTGATGGCTTCTTTGAGCTGCTGAATCTCACCACGCACATCCACGGTGATTTTCTTGGAGAGGTCGCCGTTGGCCACGGCGATGGTGACGTCGGCGATGTTACGCACTTGGGCCGTCAGGTTGCTGGCCTTCAGGTTGACGTTCTCGGTCAAATCCTTCCAAACTCCGCTCACTTCGCGAACCTGCGCCTGGCCGCCCAGCTTGCCTTCTGTTCCCACCTCGCGGGCGACGCGGGTAACTTCCGAAGCGAAGGCATTAAGCTGATCCACCATGGTGTTGATGGTGTTCTTGAGTTCCAGAATTTCGCCTCGCACGTCGACGGTGATCTTGCGGGACAAATCGCCACGCGCCACGGCCGTGGTGACGTCCGCGATGTTGCGCACCTGGGAGGTGAGGTTGTTGGCCATGGAGTTGACGCTGTCAGTCAAGTCCTTCCACGTTCCGGCCACGCCCGGCACCACGGCCTGGCCGCCCAACCGGCCCTCCGTGCCCACTTCCCGAGCCACGCGCGTGACTTCGCTGGCGAACGACCGCAACTGGTCCACCATGGTGTTGATGGCTTCTTTGAGCTGGAGAATCTCACCACGCACATCCACAGTGATTTTCTTGGAAAGGTCGCCGTTGGCCACGGCGATGGTGACATCGGCGATGTTGCGAACCTGTGCCGTCAGGTTGTTGGCCATGGAATTCACGCTGTCGGTCAGATCTTTCCAAACGCCGCTCACTCCGCGCACTTCGGCTTGGCCGCCCAGCTTCCCGTCCGTGCCCACTTCGCGAGCCACGCGCGTGACTTCCGAGGTGAACACCACAAGTTGTTGAATCATGGTGTTCACGATGTTGGCGGAGCGCAGAAATTCGCCCTTCAGCGGGCGGCCCTCGACTTCCAGAGGGATGGTTTGAAGCAAATCGCCCTGGGCTACGGCGGAAACGGCGCGCGTCACCTCCGTGGTGGGCCAGAGCAGATCGTCAATCAGAGCGTTCGTGGAGGCTTCCATCTCACCCCACTCCCCGCCCAACGGCTGGAAGCGCGCGCGCTGGCTGGTTTGCCCTTTCTTTCCTACGGCCTGCCCCACGCGCTTCAGTTCGTCGGCCATCCTCATGTTGGCCGCAACGATCTCATTGAAGGTATCGGCAATCTTGCCTTCGATCCCCGTCAAGTCGCCGGGCAGTCGGGCAGTGAAATCCCCGGCGCGAACCTTCTGGAGGGCGTGGAGCAGCGCCTGCTTGGGAAGAGAAGCGGTGGGAGTGCCACCATTCCCCTTCGTGGAGGTCAAATTTTGGGTCGTTGCCATAATCTTTCCTCACATTATAAAGCTAATCGTTTCAACGCGTTGTGGCCTGTCGGGAGGGTTTGTGGCACTTCGTGTTAGGGCCTTCTGGCCGAGGGGTCGATTTGGACCTTGAGTGGCGCAAAGCTCCTCCGTCGTCCGCGAAGATAGCGGTGGAAACTTCTGGAGCATATGTCTACCCGGCCCAAGGCCGCTGATCCAAAAAATCAACCCGAGCCTGCAAAATTCATTCAGAAAACTTTTTCCCTAGCCTTATTCATTCGGCGCTTCTAACGCAATGCGCTCGATTTTAAAAGGTTGTTCGAGGATAGGAAAACGACTTGGACGTGGCAATCGGGTAAAGACCTGACAAACAGGGTCATGAACCTCCGACTTGGCGGGATTAGAAAGGTCAGCGAAACTGCCCTTAATGTTCCCCTAACGCGGCGTGGGGAGAGCGGCTCCTTGGACGCACCGGGGGCTTCCTCCCCACCTCCCCCCTCGCGTATGTTGGAACAGGTGGAGATTGAAATGGAAGAGTTCATAACAGATCGTCATAGCGACCGGCCAAATGCACGGCGCACGAATCGGGCCCCATCCGAGTTTCAGTTGGTCGCGATTTTGCGAAAGGACGGAAAAGAGACTGGACAAACGGTTTGGACTGTGGACATCTCTGAGGCAGGGGCAAGAATTAAATTCAAAGGGGTCCTAGTTCCGGGCCAGACTATTCAGCTTCTGCCGGCTGAGGATTCGCTGAGCGCCTATCCTTGCCGGGTGGTTTGGTCCACCCCGGCCGTTGCCGAGCGACTCGCCGAAGCAGGCCTGGAATTCAAGACACCTTGGAATGTTTCACAACCGCGCTTGGACGGGAAGTTTGGACGCGCCTAGGGTATCCCATCCAATAATGCTATCAGGGCAATAGCCCCCAGGGGTTGGAAATTTTGCAGGATGGATTTGCATTGGAGGAAGTGGCGTCGTTTCGGTATGTAGAAGCTACCTTTAGGTTGTAGTTTTTCCTTTGCAACTACCAAAAAGCCTATTCAGGTCGATCAAATCAACCATCTGAATCATTAAGATACAAACGCACCGAAATGGCCATTCGAATGCAGTGCATTTCGAGGCGCGCTTGCCGTGGTGGGCACGTTGGGTGGAGAACTCGCGAACTCAGTGAAATGCAATCCTCACGCCATTACTTCAAAATCTTCAGGAAGTGAACTGAATTGAATTCCCATAGTCTGATAGACCCAGATTCTTCTCTGCACCATTTTCAGGAGAAGGACGGGCACGTCGATTTGGGTGCAGCGAGGATTAAGCGGATTGTTACGACAAGCTGGGATGAGGGTTCCCCGTTTGACACGCAAGTGGCGAAACTCCTTGCCTCTCGGAAACTCGGAGGCACTTTCTACATTCCCGTAAAGGGCCATCACAAGTCCTGCCGCAAGGATCTTGCGGATCTGCACATGCTCGATGGGCAGAGGTTTGAAATCGGCGCCTTCGGAGTCGCGCATCAGGACCTCTGCGCATGCGATCCCAAACAGCTCACTCTGGAGGTCGAACGCTGCAAAGCCCGTTTAGAGGATGACTTGGGGAAGCAAGTTTACATGTTCGCCTATCCCCGGGGCCGGACCAATCGCCGCGTTATCGCCTCGCTGAAGAGCGCAGGATACAAAGGCGCGCGGACTACCGCCCTTCTGGCTCGAGGTTTTAGCTTTGACCCTTTTCGCATCCCCATCTCTGCGCACGTCTTCCCATATTCGCGCGCCGAATACGTGCGAACGCTCGGACGGACTCTGGATATCCGGCGGGCGTGGGTGTATGCGGCCCGGTATCGCCGCGCCGCAAACTGGGTTGAATTCGCAAAGGTCATCTTTGATTCCGTCCTCCGCAAGGGCGGCATCTGGCACCTTTATGGCCGTTCCCAGGAAATTGAAGAACTGCGCTTGTGGGACGGATTGCGGGAAGTCTTGGACTACGTTGCCAACCGTCCCGGTGTGCTCTACGTTGCAAATGGTTCGCTGGTATATTTGCGGGAATCAAAATTTGTCGGCGCAGAATCTTACGCCACGACGCCCGCCGTGTAATCACGAATTACACTTTCGGTCAAAGGCCAACGGTCATCTCCACAGGGCCGTTGTGCTTCAGGGTTATTAGCATCGACCCATCCTCTGCATTCCACTGTGACTTGACGGTTCCGTGTTTGGTTGAATAGGTCAGCGCGGGCTTCTCTCCGCTCGCCACACTCATCTGCAACGTAGTAATTCGCATTGCAGCATCATCAGGGTGGGAAACATATTTTTCCAGATAACTCGCCGCATTAAAGGTCTCGGGACGCGGCTCATCAAGGATATGCGTATCCACCACGTAGTTGTTCGCCTGGAGATAGAGCTTCCTCGCCTCCACTTTCACCAGCAATAGGGAATGCGGCTGAAGCACGCCGGAAAGCTCAATCCCGGCGAGGCCGGGAGCGAGGTGAAAACGAAAAGCCTGAGCGATGTTCTGGTTTTCGTGCCAATTGGTCACATACCACGCGTCGTCAATGTGAAAAACCAATGCCTGACCCGTTGATTCCACGGGATAAAGCTTATCGAAACAGGCGCACTCGCTTTCGGCGTCCGGAAATTGATGGGGGACGATAATATTCGGAAACAAAGTGTGTGTGGCGGCGGGGGCAAGCTTGGGCAGCACCGGCAGAAAGTAGTAGCGCCCCGTGCGCGGAAAGAGATCGGGAGAAAGGTCGTTCTTCATGATCACTTCGTCCGGCGTGTCCCCGCCGTAGAGCGGCCGGTAGAGCGCTTCACCTGGAGCGTCAAGTTCTGTGCCCGGCGCGCCGGAATCCTGGTATGCGACCTTGATTTTGGCCCGCGCCTGCTCGCGATCGGGAATCAGGTCGTAATCGACGGCGGCTTTTAGCAGGGGAAAGATTGCGTTATCGCGCCCCGCAATCGTGAAGATGTGATCGCGCTCGTAGGGGTACCCCATCTCCATCCAGTTCACCAGCGCGCCGTGTTCCCCGCACAGCTTGATCAGGTCGATCAAATACCTTCGCTCCGAAGCTGAAAAACCCGGCCCGCAGGTGAGCTCGCAGGAACGGCAGCCGATGAAATTGGGAAACTGTTCAAGACCGCGGGCCACGTTTTCGAGCAGCACCGGAGGGCCGTCGTCTTCGTCGCCTTGCACCGCGAGAACTACGGGGATACCCGCTTTTTGCGCGCGTTCGAGGCCCGCGAAGAAATCGGGGGTGGCTGAGGATACCCTGCGGTCGCGATCGCCTGTGTATGTCTCCGCCGAGCAGTGAACGCGAAAGTCCTCGGGCAGCAGGTTCCACATTTCAACGCCTTCTTCGATCATAAAGAGGGGGTTGCGCGCGGAAATTTCGCGCCGAGGCGGCCTGCCGTTCTTCGCGGCGGCCGGGACTTGCGGTGCGGGAGCAACCTGCCCCAACAAGACAGATGTCGCCGCAGCCATTCCCCCAAGCCTCAGCAGTTCGAGAACGTCTCGCCGGTTGAGGCCGCGGTCGCGCAAAGTCTCAGGATGATTCCAGAAATTTCTCATGTCATTTGCTACGGTAATCGGGCGCTTGCTCGCGGACGTGCCGCCAATCGGGCGGAACCCCGAGGGCGGATCGAGTTTGCGGGACCTCACTTACGCCGTGGTTCGCCACGCGCCCGGGCGTGAGTGCGTGACGCCGAGTTCTGTAGCGCGGGTGTCCCCACCCGCGAGCGTTATGGGGCCGGGGCCCGCGACAACCGGAATACGGCTTGGGACATGCGCAATCAGAACGCGGCCAGGGACAGCCGCGCTACAACTTAGGCTCTGCGAATATTGAAGCGCGCTTTGGAAATTGGCGTTCCCACCACCTCAATTTGCCGCAGGTCGCGCGTTCCCACGCCCAGTTGTTCGGCGAGGCGCAAAGTGCTGTCGCTGGTTTCAAAGGGAGGCGTGCCCCGGTCAGCCATGGGATCGAATCCCATAAGGGCAGTCCCTACGGCGTCGGTGTTTACGCAATTGGTTCCCGCAACGAGCAAGCCAGGGCGGATGTGCTTGCCATGGGGGACCCAAGGACCTTCACCTGCCGTCATGGTGTGAATTCCATCAATAATCCCGAGGTGCACAGGGCGTGCCGCCACCAGGTCCGCCACGACGCGTGGCACGCGATATCCACCTTCTTTCGAACCGCTGCGGTCCACCAGCGGCGGCGAGCTCTTCGAGGGCAATCGATCTCCGGAATGGAACGGCCCGCGGCCTCCCATGGGAACCAGGCCGGGCTCGTCCACAGGCGAGCCGTCGCCGTAGATCGTGCAGGGCGTCATGCCGAAGCAGTTCTTCATGGTCAACGTGATGCCCGCCGTCATGTGCTCCTTCAGCTTGGCCATCGAAACGAAGACGTCGCAGTCCTCATAGGAGTGGTTTAAATCGTAGCCCGCAAACATCAAGCCCCCGCCCGGGACCATGAAGCGCGAATACTTTTTCCCATATCCAAGGAAATTGGTGTTCTCAAATTCCACGCGCGGCGCGGCGCTCGTAAATTGGCGTGGCTCCCAGTTGGCTTGGAGCATGAATTCCTGGAGGGGTTCGGCGGTGACAATCGGACTTTCAAGAAGACGAATGCGGGCGGCGCCGGCCTGGCCAAGCAGGTGCACCGTGGCGCCGACAACGTCCGGATGCACCCAATGGGTTAGACCTGCGGGAAAATAACCCAGGCGCATCGTAGCATCTCCGGTTAGATTCAGCTTAATGGCCACGGTCTTGCCGCTCACCAGCTTCTCCAGCCCGCCGAGCTGGTCAAACATGGTGGCGAGTGTGGACATCACCTGCGGGCCGTAGTCGGGACACATTCCCACCGCCACGCGCCGGGCCGGCGCGGGTCGGGCCAGAGATATCGCGGGCCGGGCGAGCCACGCTCCTGCGGCCGCTCCGGCAACGCCCAGGAATTTCCGTCGTGAACAGTGTGGGGTCATCATGTGTTTACTCCCTCAATCTCCACCGCGCAGGTCACGGCGATGGTGGGTAGATGGAATTCGGTTCCCGGAGCGCCCGGCACGCCGGGGATGGAAACCGCATCCTTCTTCCCTGGATTCCAAAGTTGCCCTGCCCGGGGGGTGTTCCTCACCCAGAGCGATACAAATTCGGCCGGCTGGGGAGAATAATTGACAATTTGCACGAGCTGGGCTTTGCGCACCGGATCGGAACTCGCGTGGCAGTTGGTGGTTGCAGGGTTGAAGAGACGCACAAGATCGTTGCGCCGGCTCGCGAGCAGATGCACGTCTATGGCTACTTGGTACGGATTCACAAACCCATCCACGGGGACGCCAATTTGCCCCTTACCGACATTATACATTTCATAATCGATGGCGGGGGCGCGTTTTTTCGGGGTAACTCCAGACGGGCCCCAGTAAGAGGGCGCGATCAGCAACCCTCCCTGATTGACAAAAGCCATTAGCCCCTCAAGCTGCGCGTTGCCGGGGGCAGTGTCGTCAAGCCAGAGGATCGCTTTCAAGCCGGTGAACGGTTTTGAGATCGCTTCGGACCTTTCGATAATCTGGAATTGCTCGCGGTTGCGATTGAGCAGGTTCAAGACTTCATCGCTCATGAAAGCGTGATCGCCGCGGAAATCGGAAATCACTGCGAGGATACCTTCGGATTGGAAGCCCTCCCATTCGCGATGGCTTTCGAAAAATGCGAGGGTCTTGCAGGTCTCACTCCACGAGGCAACAGCCTGCGGATTCGCCTTCAACAGGGCGGTGCGAAATTCGTCAGTGAGGGAAATGATCCATCGGCTGCCATACGCCTCGCTATCGGCAACCGCCATCGCATAAGTGGCAGCATGTTTGGGATCGTCGGGAGGATCAAAATCCAGCCAACGGATTTTTCCTGGTGCCAGCTTGGCCGCCAGCAGGGAAAACCACGCGTTCGAGTTCACCCAGGGGACGCCCGTGGGGCCGGCAACGGCTGTGTCCCCGTGCATCGTGTCGAGCTTCAGGCCTGGCCAGTCGTGCCCCGTTGAGCTGAAGATGGGTGTCACCGCTTCCCAAGCCATCTGGTCGCCCCGGAATTGCAGAATTACCGGAAGGCCCAGCGAAAGCTGGGGATGCTGGTCGAGGATTACGGCGGAAATTCCCGCCCCGCGCGCGGATTCAATGCTGGCTTCGAATCCGGTGCCCGCCGAGACCTTTCCCACGAAGCTGATTCCCATTTGCCGGCCCGCCTCAATCAGCGGCTTCAGCGCCTGCTGTTGAGCGGAATCGTCCGGACCGCCTGCGGCCCACTCCATCACCAGGCAATTGATGGGCGTGCCTTTGAGCAGATCGAGAGCAGCGGGCTTGGCCCACGCGGCGAGGGTTTCCTTCACTTCGGGGCTTGCGGAATTGCCGCGCCGGGATAGGTCCAGCGGGCCGCACGGCCACTTCATCGGTATCCAGTTTGCATCAATGCTCATGATAGGCTCTTTCGGATCGTTTGTTCAGCGAAGTATCGCACAAATAAGTTCCGAATGGATACTCGGTTACTAGAATCTTGATCTGGAAAGGTGCGCTCGAAGCGACGATGTTTCGCTCCTCTGCCGGCCGCCAAATTCACCTGTTGCTTTCCCAAAGGAACGGTGCTAGTGTCCCTATAGGAAACCCAATGGAAGCGGCAAGGACCAAAGCCGATGTTCGCCAGGGCACACTGGCGCTAATGGTGCTGAAGACGCTCGAGGTGCTGGGGCCGCTGCACGGCTACGGTATTGCCCGGCGCATCGAACAGATCAGCGGCGACCTGCTCGCCGTCAATCAAGGCACTCTCTATCCCGTGCTGCTGAAGCTCGAGCAGGAAGGGTCGATCGCCTCGGAATGGGGCGCCAGCGAGCACAATCGCAGGGCGCGATTCTACCGGCTGACGCGCGCCGGGCGCAGGCAGCTTCAAGCCGAAACGCGCGACTGGGAGCAGACCGCCGCCATCATCGGCCGGTTCTTCGCCGCAAAGGCGGAGGATTTGCGATGAAAACTCTACGGCGGTTCCTCAGCCGATTGCGTTCCTTGACAAGAACCCGCCAGGTAGAGGAGCGGATGCGGGCGGAGATCGAAGAGCATATCAATCTTCAAACCGCCGACAATAGTCGGTTGGGAATATCACCGGCAGAAGCGCGCCGTCAGGCCATCCTGAAATTCGGCGCGGTTGAAGCCGTCAAGGAAAACTATCGCGACTTGTGGGGAATGCCATTTCTCGAGACCCTCTGGCACGACGCGCGTTACGCTCTGCGCCGACTCTGGAAGTCCCGGGCTTTCTCGGTTGCGGTCGTTCTCACCCTGGCGCTGGGAATCGGCGCGACCACATCAATTTTCACCCTGGTCCAAGCGGTGATTATGAAATCGCTGGCGGTGGCGAACCCCTCCGAACTTTACCGTGTGGGGAAGGAATCGCGGTGCTGCTATTGGGGCGGATACAGCCAGGATAAGGAATTCTCCATTTTCTCTTACGATCTCTACAAATACCTGCGCGACAACACGCAGGGCTTTCAGGAATTGGCGGCGTTTCAGGCAGGCGAGTCGCTGTCGGGCGTGCGGCGCAATAGTAGCTCGGAACCTGCGCAGAGCTATCTCAGTGAGTACGTTTCGGGGAATTACTTCACCATGTTCGGCTTGAAACCGTCCGCCGGAAGGCTTTTCACGCTTGACGATAATCGCCCCGGCGCGCCGTTGGTCGCGGTGATGAGCTATCGGTTGTGGCAGGAGCACTACGGGTCGGACCCGACGGTGATCGGCGGCTCCTTCAGCCTGGATGACAAGCCGTTCACCATTGTCGGCGTTACTCCGCCGGGATTTTTCGGCGATACTCTGCGCAACTATCCGCCCGATTTCTTTCTCCCGCTCGAGACCGAGCCGGTTGTGCAAGCCGACTCCACCTTAAACGAAATCTCCGAACACTGGCTCGATCTGATCGGGCGCATCAAACCCGGTGCGGCGCCTGCATCCGTCGAGGCGGAGATGCGCGTCGGGCTGAAGCAGTGGCTGCGTGCACATTGGGCCGACATGAACGCCAACGAACGCGCGAGATTTCCCGACCAGACCTTGTTTGTGCGGCCAGGTGGCGCGGGCATCACCAGCCTGCGCGAACAATACGAGCACTGGCTCCAGATTCTGATGATGGTTTCGGGTTTTGTGCTTCTCATCGTCTGCGCCAACGTGGCGGGTCTGATGCTCGTGCGGGGCATGGAGTGCCGGCGGCAAATCTCGCTGAGCATGGCCTTGGGAGCGCAAGGGCCGCGGCTGGTGAGGCAGGCGCTTACGGAAAGCCTGCTGCTTTCGGTTGCGGGGGGCGCGGCGGGACTTGCAGCGGCTTTTGCTGGAACGCGCCTCATTCTGCACTTTACCTTTCCTTCCGCCGCCGGTTGGTCTGACATTCCCATTAGCGCTTCGCCCTCCGCTCCCGTGCTGTTGTTTGCCTTAGGCATTTCTTTGATTACGGGCGTAGCCTTCGGTTTTGCGCCTGCGTGGATGGCCACGCGCGTGGATCCCATCGAAGCCTTGCG
>JASHSC010000503.1 GCA_030036915.1 Terriglobia bacterium | reverse complement strand
CCCGACGCGCCCATGGTTTTTTCCGGCACGTGGTCGGCGGCAAATTCGATGTAGGAAGTGAAGGTGCTGAAGATTCCCGTCACAATGCCGACGGTGAGGCCGGTTTTCACGCCCACGCCGAAAGCGCGCGGGCCAAGGTGCCCCGCCAGCGCGCTCAAGTATCCGCTGAGGGTGTAACCAACGGTGCGATTCAGGGCAGCGAGAGCGTGCCTTCGGGTCAAGCGTGGCCGGGCCACCGGTTGATAATCGAGCGTGGGCCGGATGCCGAACCGATACGCAACGATTTGCCCCACCGCGCTGAGCGTGCCGAAAATCAAACCAAAGGTCGCACCAAACAAGTATCCGCCGCCCACCGCGAACGACGCCCCGCGAATCACGCTCATCGCCGCGTCTTCCCACCATGCCGGCTTGGGCTTGTGTTTCGAGGCTCGCGAAAATTCCCAGGCGAGCGTCAGGCCGTGGCCAATGCCGGTGGCCAGGCCGAACACCGGGCCCAGCGCGATGCCGAACACCACTCCAAAGAGCACGCCGTAGGTGACGCCGCGCGTGAGCGTCCGCAGCGGCCCATGCTCGCCGCCCAGCAGGTCGTAGGCAAGATAGATTGCGCCGAGCACGTCCAGCGAGCTTCCCACGATGCTGAGCAGGGCCAGCGTGTGGTGGTCAATCGACAGGGTCATGTGAGATTGGTGGATTGCCCGTTGTTCAGCACAATGAACTGCCCCTGCGGCTCGCAGCCGAAAAGGTGCTTCTGCGGAGTGTCGAGCCCTTCATCGGCAAGCCGGAAGGTTCCATGATGGATGGCAACGCTGGTGCGGGAGCCGAGAATTTCGTGGGCGCGAATCGCATCCTCAGGCGACATGTGCACAGCCGACATGAACCAGCGGGGCTCATACGACCCGATGGGCAGCAGCGCCAGACGAATGGGCCCGAAGGCCTCGCGAATCTGGGCGAAGTGGGCGCCGAAGGCCGTGTCGCCCGCGAAAAATACGAAGCGGCCCTGGCATTCGATCACGTATCCGCACCAAAGACTTCTGCTGGTGTCGAACAAGCCACGGCGCGAAAAATGCAGTGCTGGGACGGAATGAATCGTGAAGCCGGGATGCACGGAGGATTCGCCCCAGTCCACCTCGTATACCGGCCCGATATTGTGCGAGCGCAGCAGCGCGGCCACGCCGGTGGGAACGATGAAGCTGGTATCGCCGCGAGCCATCAGCCGCTTCAGCGTCGCAAGGTCCAGATGGTCAAAGTGATTGTGACTGATCAGTACGGCGTCGATGGGCGGCAGGTCTTCCAGCGCCACGCCCGGGATTCTCCGCCGCCGGGGGCCGACCCAGGAGAAGGGGCTGGCCCGCTCGGACCAGATCGGGTCCGTCAGAATGTTCGCCCTGCGCTGTTGAAGGAGCACGGTGGAATGATTCACCAAAGTGACCCGCAGATCATCGCTCTCCACGCGGCGCGGAGGCATTGATTGCTCAACATCGTGAACGAAGCGGGGCGATGGTTTCGGCCGGCTGCTCAGCTTCCAGCGGAGAATCTTCAGAACCCCCGGAGCCTGCGGAGCGTCGGGGTTGTAGAAGCGCTTTCCGTCAAAGTGTTTGGGAAAATTTTGAACAGTTGTGGATTCCGCCATGGTCGACCGTCAGTATATCCTGCCAGTCAGGGGCGAATCAAAGGAAGGGATTTACAATTAATCCCCCTCCGGCAAAGCCGGAGGCTCGAAATGATAAATGGTCTCAACCCGCTGATTCCCGGATCTGTCAAACTCCGACTGCCACCCCGACAGAGCGGGGGGATCACCCAGCGGATTTGCTCCTCACCCGCTTCGATTTGACCGGTCCAGGGAATCCTGGAATATGGCTGCAAGCTTTTCTTGGAAACTCAGGCCGGGTTGCTGGCTCAAGTTATGCTGAAGAAATTGTGGGTTATGAAGGAGCTGCTGCTCGAACACCCATCCGTTGGAGATTTTGTGTTTAACCACCGCTTGTCCCGCCTCGTTTATGAACTCCAGATAGAGGTCCTTGCGGAAATTCGCCAGGGACACCTCGCTACCCAGCGACGACCCGTAATTCCAGACCGAGCTTGCCCAGTTCGCAAACGATTGGTCCGTGGTGATTCCCCGGTTGAGGGTGACCGCGTCGTATTGGTTTCGGCCCGGTGACTTGTGGGAGGTCGAAGGGTCACCGCCCGAACGGTGCTGCACCACTTCGCCCGAGGCCTGCAGGCCGGTCAACATGCTCCCGATATAAGTTTGTTGGCCGTCCCAAAGCCTGAATTTGAAATTCTTATAGGGATCGAGTCGCGTCACATTGGGTGAAATTCGCGCCATTTGCCTGCCTCCTAAAGTGAAATCACCCTTGGATAGGAACCGTAACTTTAGTATAAGTCGCCGGACGCCTCATTCCAAGGGGGAAAGAACGGGGGCAGCGCTCCCCTATTGGCCCCTCTGCGGCTCCTAGCGTGGCGCAAATGGATATTCGCCGCACGAATAGAGAATCTTTACCTTTTGCATTCGGTCATCTTCAAGTGTATGTTGAGATTCCGGCCGGATTCCTCATTGGGAATTCGGGTTAATGGAGGTTAGGAGTGAAAAGTTCTTAAGATACTGAACGGACGCTTGGCCATGGAACGCCGTGTCCCCCGGATATTCCTGTTTGCGATTTGTCTAGGGCTCCTGGGGATGGCGAGGCTCAGTCGCGCAGCATCACCCGCTGACGGCGAACGAACTCTCGTGCTCTCGGCTAATCAGCTCTATAAGCAGGCCCTCCAGGTTCACGATGTGTGGTTCCAACCGGGAGACTCCGGCATCCATCTGCAACGCGGCATCCTTGTCCAGAACGACTCCCCCGGCTGCGGCAGGCGTGACAACGATGCTGGCGTTTTCGAGGAAGTCTCGAGCAGCGTGGTGCTGCGCAAAGAATTGGAAATTTCCGGCCCTGTCCCGCAGCGCGCCGAAGTCGTCTTCATCGCCAAGGAACGCCTCACCAACGATGCTGAACTGGAATTCGTGGTGAACGGCAACGCAGTTGTGCGCCGCTCGCCGCGCTTCTGGGCCCCTGACGCCAAGCAGTATCTGGTGCCGGAGGGCGGCTCGGACGACCCTTGGGCCTGGAGCCGCTGGCAGTATCAGGAAATCCCCGGGAACGACTTGCACACCGGCAAGAACACCATTCTTATCCGCAGCCGCGATGGCAAGCCCGGCTGGGCGCTGATGGTGGCGGACTACGCCGACTTCCACAAAGGTTGTGCGCAGCCCATGCCGTTTCCGCACGCCAGCGCCAAGAGCAACGATGGCGGAAAAACCTGGCGGCAGGACGACCTGGGGAGCGAGGGAAAAATCTCCGGCGAGTACGTTGTCCGCCTCTGGCTCGATTCCTACCGCCCCACCGGCGTGCTTTCCTCTGATATTGTCGATCTGGGCGGAGAGGCGGCGACCTTCAAAACTCTCTGTGATGTGCAAGGCGTTCGATTCCACTGGGAAAGTAACACCCGAAGCGGTACAGGGCTGAGCGCGGAGGTTCGCTCCGGGGACAGTCCTGTTTACACGCCGGAACGCTGGAGCGCCTGGGTACAATCCGCCTCAGACGGCTCGGTTCCCAGCGTCCGCGGCCGCTACTTCCAGTGGCGCATCAAATTCACGAGCAGCGACCCGGAGGCCTCACCGGAGCTGACCGCCATTCGCCTCGATGCCGAGGTTCGCCACCACGGTTCGGGGAAAATCCGCGTGGTGCGCGAGGATAATTTCC
>JASHSC010000502.1 GCA_030036915.1 Terriglobia bacterium | reverse complement strand
TTCACAGGCCCCAGAACGGTAATCGCCAGGCGATCGCGGCGGAAGAACTCCTTTGCCACTTCCTGAACCTGGTGGGCAGTAACGGCATCTACGCTGCGGGCAATTTCGTCCTGGGAGATGTAACGGCCAAAGTACATCTCCTGCCGGGCCACGTTCCCCATACGGCTCGTGGAGGATTCCAAGCTGAGCAGCAGGCTGCCCTTCAAATAATCCTTGGCGCGCTGAAGTTCTTCCTGCGTGATGGGCTTTGACTTCAGCTCGCAGAATTCCGCGAGAACCAGCTCAATCACCTGCTTCACTTTTTCCGTCGCCGTCCCCGCATATACGCCCAGACAACCCGCATCGTGAAAGCTGTTGAGGCCGGAAAACACGGCGTAAGCCAGTCCGCGTTTCTCGCGAATGTTCTGGAAGAGGCGAGAGCTCATGCCGCCTCCCAAAACCGAGTTGAGGATATACGACGGGAAGCGATTCTGGTGAGACTGCGGGTAAGAGGGCGCGCCCACGCAGATATGGACTTGCTCCAGGTCCTTCTTGTGACGCACCTGGAGGTGAGGGTGGGCGATAGGAATGGGACTTGTGCGCGGCGCCGGGCCGGCGGGAAGATCGCCAAACTCCTTCCCGGCCAAGTCCACAAGCTGGGAATGGCGCAAGTGGCCCGCCGCGGCAATCAAGATGCTGTTGGGAGCATAGTGCCGCCGGAAATAATTCAGCAGGCGCTGGCGATTGAAGCTGCGCACGGTGCGCCGCGTGCCGAGAATCGGACGCCCCAACGCGTGCCCCCGCCAATAGGTTTGCGTGAAGATCTCGTGCACCAGGTCATCCGGAGTGTCTTCCACCATCTTGATCTCTTCCTGAATCACCCGGCTTTCATTGACGATGTGCGAGGGGTTGAAGAGCGGATTCTTCACCAGGTCTGCGAGGATGCTGAAGGCGCGGGGAAGATGCTCGTCAAGAACTTTGATTGAAAAGTTGGTGGTTTCCTTTGCAGTGAAGGCGTCCAGGTGGCCGCCAATTGAGTCCGCCGCGCGGGCAATCTCCTCCGCACTGCGATTCTCCGTGCCCTTGAAGACCATATGCTCGATAAAATGCGAGATGCCGTTTTCCTGAATCAGTTCCTGGCGCGCGCCCGTCCGCAGCCAAATGCCCACGGAAACCGAGCGAACAGACGTCATCGTTTCGGTGATAACCGTAAGGCCGTTCGGAAGGACATCTTTGCGGACATTCGGCATGTGTTGGATTACCAGGCAAAAACCAGTTCGAATTTTCGCCAATCTCACGAGCGTGCAAAAGCCTTCTCTTATTTTTTACCACAGACGCCGCCAAATGACCACGACCGCAGAGAAGGGGAGGGAAACTTTTCGCCATTGCCGCGGTCCCCCCGCATAATCTGAGGTTTCCGCTTGCGCGAATTCCGGCCACTGCCTATACTGGAAGTTGTCCCGCCAAGGCAGCATCTGCTTTCCGGCAAGCTCCGCAGGTGTGGAACCACGGGCCTGTAGCTCAGGTGGCTAGAGCGCACCCCTGATAAGGGTGAGGTCGGTAGTTCAACTCTACCCAGGCCCACCAGACACAATCGCCACAGACAGCCCCCCACGGTTCAGGAGTGGGAGTAGCACTTCGAACCGTGAGAGGCAGCCTAAACCCGCTGTTTACGAGCGCGACGCTAAACCGTTCGCCGGATGCGCGGCAACAGGGTGGTCGACAATCTCTTCCTTTTGGGGATCCCAATAGAGTTTCTTGCCGGTCAAATACGACTGCTGCGCCAAAATGCAGACCAAGGCATGTGAGAATCCGTGATCGACGGTGGCGTTCGGTTCGCTGCGGTCTTGCATGGCGCGCAGCCAGTGCATGAGGTGATCGACGTCGTTGTCGCCCGGCCCCGAGGAATCGGGTGGCGGCGCGCCCTCGACCTTCACGATTTCCGCTTCTTCGGAGGGCGTCCCCATTTCAGAGAGCGTGGTGTAGTAGGCAGGCGTCCAACCACCGACTGACTTCAGGAAAGCCTCCTGGGCGCTCGGGCGAGATTGACCGCCTTCGCGCGAGGCTCCTTCCCCTGCTTCGAATGCGCCGTAGGCACTTCGCATCGTCTGAGTCCAATGGAGGTCATTTTCCATGCCTCCCTCTCTCGTAACCACAAAGAGGGACGCCCCTTCACCTCCGTAATTGATGATCGTGCCGTTGGTGCCGTGAATCCGGGAGAAGCTCCGATAGCTGTTTCCAAACAGGGTCTTGTAGGTATAGAGGAAACCTGAAGGGTAAGTCAGTGCGGCAACGCAATGGTCCGGGTTTTCGCGCCCGTCATTCCAAACGAAAATGCCTCCCTCGGCCGTGGCGCTCACCGGGTAGCTCTCATCGGTCCACAGGTGCACCAAGTCACTGCCGTGGCTCAGCCACTGGTCCAATATGCCCGAAGAAAAATCCTTGTAGAGGCGGAATTCAAGGTAGACATGAGGATTAAATGGACGATAAGGCTTGCCGAGCAACCAGCGGTTCCAGTCCGTATCTGCCTCAAGAAGCTCCGAATGCCGGGCTGCGGACCAGCCCATGTTGTTTCCCAGCTTCACATTTTCGTAGTTCGCTGCAAGGCCGGGATCACTGCCCGTGTCGTCGGGACGATACCGCCAGCGCTCCTGATTGACGTTCCACTCCTGCTCAATGTGAACGATCTTCCCGATTCGACCGGAACGGATGACGTCCCGCACCGCCAAGGGATAGGGCTGGCTGCGATGCTGAGTTCCCATCTGCACAACCTGCTTCGAATTCTTGACGGCGGCGCGCGCTTCTTTGGCTTCCGCCAGCACATTGGCAAAGGGCTTCTCGACGTAACAATCCTTCCCGGCTTTAACCACTTCCGTGCAGAGCTTGGCGTGCTGGAAGTCACCAGTGGCGATCATGACTCCGTCAATGTCCTTGTTCTCCAACATCTCTTCGGAGTACTTGTAGACTTTGGGGTCATTATTGAAAAGCCGTTTAATTTGGGCGGCGCGGCGCTCGGAGGCCTTGCTCCAGATATCGCATACGGCGATGGTCTCTACCTGCATTTGCTTGGATGCCCCATAAACCATCTGCACATGCCCGCTGCTTCGCTGCCCGCAGCCAAGTTGTGCGATCCGAATCCGGTCATTGGCGCCGGCCACCCGCGCATAGGACCGCGCCGTCATTCCCGCACTCGACGCCGCGAGTAAAGCTCCTCCGGCTTGCCTCACGAAATCCCTGCGGGTGATGTCCTTTGCCCCGTCTTTTTCCTTTTCCATAACCCCCTCCTCACCTCCTGAGCCTCTCCTGCTCGTGGGGCCAAATCGTTCTGGAATTCCATGGAAAGCATACTTCAATTCTCCCCAGGCCCCCAAGCGAATGTGCCCTCGCTACCAGAAGAGCCATTGCAGGAAGGCGAAGAAGACGGCCACGCCGGCGGCCCAGAAAATTGGCCGTTGGTAGAGCGGCACATCCTTTTCTTTCGGAATGCTGGTGTATCCATAAACCAAGCCGGTGAGTTGATCGGGTGGCTGGGGCGTTGTGAGCAAGCTAACGATAATCGTTACGCCAATGCAGATCAGCCACGACCAGAGCGCGCGATAGAGGTTTTCGGCCATGGCCTTGGCGTCGGGCGATAGGGCAATGATGGCAAGGTATGCCGGCCGCGCTTTCACCAGGGCGAACATCGCAATAGAGGATACCGTGCCGGCCAGCAGGCCCCAAAATCCTCCTTTGGGCGTCGTGCGTTTCCACAGCATACCCAGAATGACCGTGCCGAAGAGCGGGGCAATGAAGAAGCTCACCAGCGCCTGCATGTAATCCATGATGCTCTTGAACTGCGTCACAAAATACGCAGTGCCGATGCTGAGAACGACCCCCAGGATGGTGCACCAACGGCCCACGTGGACGTAATGCGCGTCCGATTCGGATTTGCGGATGTAGGGCTGATAAATGTCATAAGTCCAGACGGTGGCGAAGGCGCTCACATTGCCCGCCATGCCCGACATGAACCCCGCAATCAAAGCGGTAACGCCGAGCCCCAGCAGCCCCGGTCCGCAATATCGCGCCAGCATGAGGGGAAGGACTTCGTTATAACTGTGCAGGCCGGCGTGCACGGCGCTCTCGGGAACAAGCCGATAGGGCAGGACGGCCAATCCCAGCAAACCCGGGAAAATAACGATCGCCGGAACGATCATCTTGAAGTACGACGCGATGATGGGCGCCAATTGCGCGGACCTCAGGTCTTTCGCCGCCATGGCGCGCTGAACCACCAGAAAGTCTGTTGTCCAATAGCCGCAGGCAATTACGCCGCCCAAGCCAAAAACAATTCCCGTCCAGTGCACTCCCATGGGGTTAGTCGAAAAGGAGCCCAGCGTGCTCCAGAGATGAACGTAATCCGTGCTGTGAACCCGCTCCTGAATTCTTGCCGCCATCCGGGACCAACCGCCCACCTCGACGTAGCCCAAAATCGGCACCACGAGCGCGCCCAGCCAAATCAGGAAAAATTGCAGGACCTCGTTGAAAATTGCCGAAAATAAGCCGCCCAGGGCAACATAAACCGCTACGGTCAGGGACGAAATCCAAATGCTGAAATGAATATTCCATCCCAGAACTACCTTCATAACCAGGGCCATCGCATACATATTGATGCCGGACATCAGGATGGTCATGAAGGCAAACGAAATGCCGCTCAGGGCGCGAGTGGACTCGCCGTAGCGAAGTTGCAGATACCCGGGCACCGAATGAGTCTTGGAAATGTAGTAGAACGGCATCATCACCAGCCCGAGGATCACCATGGCGGGGAAAGCGGCAATCCAGTAAAAGTGGGCCGCCAGAATGCCGTACTGGTAAGTGGCCGCCGCCCAACCCATCAATTCAAGCGCGCCAAGATTGGCGGAGAGAAAGCTGAGCGCGGCGACCCACGCCGTCATTTCGCGCCCCGCCAGAAAGAAATCGCTCGAAGTCTTGGCGTAGCGCTTCAGGTAGAAGCCAATCGCCAGCACCATGGCGAAGTAAATTGTGATGATGAGGAAATCAGAGGGAGCGAGCGCGATTAACTTGCCGGGGCTTTCCAGCCACATGGCCGGGGCGATTGGAATGGTCACGGGCATCGGTCTTTCCTTGTAAGAAAACGGCGGGAATCAATCCGCCATCACCATTTCCTCGCATTCGCGGAAATAACGAATGCTGCTAAAGACCAACGCATCCAGCTTGGGCTTGTCGGGTTTGCCGTACATGGCGGGATAAGGATCACCGCCGGGGCCCAACGGCTCAAAGGTCACAAATTTCCCGTCCTGATTATATCCGAGAAGTCCTCTTGCGTTATTTCATCTTCGCCCGGTTACTTCTAGTCCTTAAGAGTCAAATTACGGACGTCGCGCGCGGCGTGATCCCCTACTTCCGGCATTCCCAGGTGGACGTCGGGACCAAAGTAACGCAGGGTCACCAGCGGATCAGCCTGCGAGTGGTTCTCAACCGCCACGCCCTGGACCGCGGCTTCGTGGGATACAAAAATCTCATCCTGGGTGAGTTGTCCGAAGCGGATTGAGGAAGGGCAGTCCGCTTATGGAAGTTGCTACACCCATGGGTTTCTCCATCTTGCAAGTAATCATCCTCCAGCAAAGCAGGAGGCTGGCGTCTCAAAGGGGCTTGGCCGCCACCGCTAGTAAGTAACCCCTCACCCCTTCGCCCCTCTTCCCTCTCCCTCGGGGAGAGGGAAGAGGGGGAGGGGAGTTGGAGTGAGGGGTCAGTTCGACACCATAAGAGCTCGCGGTTTTTGGCCTTCGGAGACACTAGGAACGGACCGGTTTGTCAATTCCATCCGGGTTTCGTTTCTACTAACTTCGTGGCCTCCGGTTAGACGAACATCGGGCGACAGGGACGGCTCGCCGGCCGTCCCTTCCGCGCAACGTTAAAAATAGAACTTCAGGGCAAATTGCACGATCCGAGGAGGGGTATTCAAACCAGTGATGCTGCTGAAAGCGGTGAGGTTTGTGAAATTGAGCTGGCCGGGAGTCGTAAAATTCGCATGGTTGAACGTATTGAAAGCCTCCATCCGGAACTGGATATAGGTGCTCTCCCAGACCGGGAAGTTTTTGAACAGAGACGAGTCGAGGTTGTACAGGTGGGGTCCGTAAACTTGGTTGCCCATTCCCCCGAGGGGCGCGAAGTTGGTCTGACCGATGGTTGTAGCTGCGGGTGGCTGGGCGAAAGCGGCCGGGTTAAGCCACTGGTTTACGTTGTGCGGGCCGGCGTAGAAATTCTGACCGGTTACGATAAAGGCGTTGCATCCGAAGTCGGAGGTTGAACTGGGGCAGCCGAGGCCGAAAGGTTGGCCGCTTTGATAGGTCAAGATGTAATTAAGTTGCCATCCTCCCAAAAACCCGTTGACTACTTTATTGGCGTGGCTGAGGTACGCTCTGCCGTTCCCAAAGGGGAGATCATACTCCCCGTAGGAGTGAAGCACATTGGTCACTTCGGTGTTGCACACTTCGAAATCCTTGTTAATGCCGAACCCGGGCAGCCATGCGGCCCGTGGACCTGAGTCCAAATTCCATGCACCATCCGACATGCACTTGCCAAAGGTGTAATTCACTGCCACGTCTACGCCGCTCTTGAAACGATGGTTGTAGACAACCTGCATCGAGTTGAAGTTGCTGTCACCGTCGGTTTCCAGGAACTGGTTGCCCTGTGAGAAGTTCGGGATGGGGCGGTAAGTGGTGGTATTGACGCTGGTCGGAAGAATTTCGTTGGGGACGTTGTTGGGTTGGTTGACATTCAGATGCCTCCCCAGTGTCCCAACATAGCCAACTTGAATCGAGTCCTGGTTGGTAAATTGGTCCTGCACCGTCAAGTTGATCGTCTCGCTGTAGGGCGTTTGCCAGTTGTATTGTCTGCCCGACAAGCCCAGATTGACGCCGTTCACACCCAGCGGATTCTGCAGGTTAAGCGATGAGAAAATATTCTCCATGGTGGCCGTTGCTCCGCTCACGGTAATCGGAACGTTGTAGTTGGTGGTGGGATTATTGAGTGTGTACTGGAAGGGATAATTGGTCCCCAGTGTGCTGCCGTATCCGACCGAGTCAAATGAACCGTAGGCGATGCCATATGCACCCCGCAGCACGAGGCGCGGACGAATGCGCCAGGCAAACCCGAGACGCGGAGCGAAGTTGTGCGTTTGCGCCTCGTCCACGGAGAGACCCGGCGAACAGACAACTTGAATGTTCGCCGCCGTCAGGATGCTGTTAAATCCTGCCGAGCGCGGAACTCCGCAGCCGACCGTGGGCATGACGTACATGCCGGCATATCCGTTCCCGCCGTACATAATAAAGTTGCCCTGCGCGCCGTTCGACTCCTGATAGGGGCCGAAAAAGTCCCAACGCAGCCCCAGATTCAGCGTAAGTGAGGGCGTAACCTTCCAGTTGTCCTGGGCGTAAAGCCCAATGTAGTTGGCGTTGTAGTCAGTGCCTGCATAGTTGGAACCGTTGTACCCGCTCATGCCGCCCAGAAAATTGTAACCGCCCACGGTGGAAGCCTCGGGAATCAACAGCATGTCAGCAACGGCCACTTCCGAGTACGACGATGAGACGTTTGGAACACCTGAGAACTCTCCGTTCCAGGTCAGATTTCCGTGGCTGTAGGCCGGCTGAAGAATGTGGCCGATGATCCGGTTATACTGCACGCCGGTCTTGAGTTCGTGTCCACCGCGCATCCAGGTCAAGTTGTCATCGAACTCGTCGGCTCCCGTGGTTTGGATGGTGGGCTCAAATCGCCGGCCGCCAAACGCGCTCAACTGGCCGACATTGAACGTTGGCAGCCCGCCGTTGCCGGCAATCTGCGGAATTCCTTGAATGCCGTATTCCGCCGGCAACCCCAATTGGTTTTCCTGGGGAATGACGCGCGTATTGTAGTTGTGGTTGATTCCATACCGGACTTCATTGAGGAGTGTGGGCGAAAAGACGTGCGTCTCGCTCAGCGACAGAATATAGGTCGGCTGGGTCGTGGCAAAATTGGTTTGCAGGGCGCTCCCCAGAACCTCCTGGAACGGCTGGGAGACTGTCGCCGTTTCATTAAATCGGCTGAAAATGCCCATCAGGCTGTCCTTCGAACTGAGGGAGTGATCGATTCTTAAATCCCATTGGTTGATGTAAGTGTCGGAGGGAACGTTTGTGAAAAAATCGTTCAAGTAGCCGCTTGTAGTCGGCATCGGCAGCAGGTGGAGGATGTTAACGGCGTTCTGGTCAATCCTCGCGACGGGAATTTGGTTGAGCTGCGACTCGATGGCGGCCGTGGTGAAGTTCGTAACTCCCACCAGGCTTCCGGAATAGAAGGGATCGCGTACGGTTACCGTATTGGAGGAAGTGTTGGTCAGGCCGGAAATCGGATCGGTGGCGCCGGCGGCCACGTCGCGCGTTGTAGCCGGGTCCAGCACCGCCCCCAACGGAAACTTACGCCCCAGCCCGTCGCTTGCCGTTCCGCTATTGCCGGTGATCAGACCTTGGAGATTCGTAAAGTTTGAGGACTGCATCGCGGCTGTGGGAACGGTGTCCGTAAAGGAATTCGCCCCCACGCCCACGGTGCGCTGGTAATCAAAAAAGAAGAAAGTTTTGTCTCTGCCATCATAGACGTGTGGAAGATAGATGGGACCGCCCACAACTCCGCCAAACTGGTTGAGCCGGTATATCGGTTTCGCGGTGCGGTTGCGGTTGGAGAAGAAATCGACGGCGTTGTAATCCTGGTTGCGATTGTATTCCCACACATCGCCGCGAATTCTGTTGGTTCCGGATTTGAGCGCCACATTCACGACAGCACCGATGGAGTGGCCAAATTCCGCGCTGTTGTCGCCGCCTTGGAACTTGAATTCCTCAATGGCATCCGGAACAGGAGAAATGGTCAGGCCACCGAAGACCTCCTCGTTGTTATTTATGCCGTTCATCCGGAAGTCCACCTGGCCTTGCTCTGCACCGTTGGCAAAGACGCTCCCCCCTTGAAGAGAGGGAGTGATGGAGGATGAATTGTTCCAATAGCTGCCAGGCTGAATGTTGGCCAACGTAAGGAAGTTGCGGCCGTTCAGAGGCAGGTCGTTCACGTCTTCTGTGTGGATCGTCGTACCCACGGCAGCGTCTTGAGCTTCCAGCAGCGGCGCGGCGGAAGTCACGGTCACGGCTTGGGTTGTAGTACCCAGGACAAAGGAGACATCCGCCGTCACGGTGTTTTGCATGTGCACGTCGATACCTTTTTCCACGAAGCTCTTAAATCCGGACGCGGAAGCTTTCAGGGTATAAGTGCCCGGAATCACGGAGGGGAAAACGTACGACCCCGTCGAACTGGAGCGAGTCCCCTGCGAAACGCCGGTTCCCTCATTGGTCAAAGTGAGTTGAGCATTCGGCACTCGCCCTCCGCTGGGATCCATAACCGTGCCGGCGACGGCGCCCATGTCAATCTGGGCGCGAAGTGGCACTGATACCAAGGCGAGTAAGAGCAACAACGCCGAAAGGGAAAGCAATTTGTGGAAGGTCGCCGTCCAAACGAGTCCAGCCTTCGTCTCAGAACCCATGAGTTCCTCCTTTTCAGCAACGCTGAAAACGCCTGGCTGATCGTGATGCCGGATCGTTCTCCCGCGTCTAAGCGCCCAAGCCCCGACCTTCCGCAAAGTTGCTGCCATCTTGTGGCGCAACAATCACCAGTACTTCTCCTTTTCCAGGGAATATTGTGGATAGTCCGCAACTGAACGCTCGTCGAAGCCAAAGTCTCTCAACGATTTCAGCAGGAAGTAGTATCTGATATCTACTCTACATGGGCGACCCGCACTCCCGGCTTTCGAACGACTGGTTTTTGGAAAAGGGTCAACTGCGGAGGGCTTCCTGATTTCCCGATGCGCGGATGGCAGAGCCGCCCCCATGTTCGACCACAGCCCAAATACGCGCACTGCGCACTGGCCGTGGCCAAAGCTACAACTCTACCGGGGCGTAGAATACGCCTCCTCAGAAGGCTCGTCAAGGCAAAAAATAATCGTTTAGAAACGTGAGAATACTCGTCAGCAATCCAATTTTGCGTCCCCCATAGCCGCCATCGTAGTAGAAATTAATCACACACGGGTATGGTCAATGGCTCAAGGCTTACGCCGCATAATGGGATCATTAGCTTAAGACGTGGTTTGTGCCACGCCAAGCTCTGTGGGGTGAGGCATCTTGGAGGGTGGAGCGGTGGAGTTACGAATCCTCAATTCCGGTTGCAAAACGATTTTCTGATCGGCCAAAACTCTTCCTTCTCTACCCGCCTCGATGCGGTCCAGAAGCATTTCCATGGCCTTAGCGCCGATGGCGGCGGTGTGCTGGGCAACGGTGGTGATGGCGGGCCGAAATCCCTCATTCCAGCGGAAGTCATCGAAGCCGACGATGCTGATGTTTTCAGGACAGCGCAGGCCCACGTGCTCGACGGCCCGGAAACATCCCAGAAGGAGGTTATTGCTGGTGCAAAAGATCGCTGTGGGCGGTCGCGGTGACGCCAATAATCCCAGGCTGAATTCGAAGGCCGCCTGGACGGTGAGCCCGCTCAATCCGCAATACTCGTCGCGAAGCGGCAGGCCGGATTCCAGCATAGCCTGGCGAAAACCCTCCAAGCGCCGGGCGTGCGTGGAGCGTTGAATGCTCCCCGCCAGAATGGCAATGGAACGATGCCCCAGCTCGATCAAGTGGCGGGTCGCCAGGAAGGCCGCCAAATGATTGTCCGTCTCCACAGAGCACCCGTGGAATCCCGGCGGAACGCGGTCGAAGAATACCAGGGGAAATCGCCGCCGGATCAAGCGGTCATACGCCGCAAAGGAATCGCAGGAGGCAAGCAAAACGGCCGCCACGCGGTGCGAAAAAAGCACGTCCAGGTGGCGCTGCTCCAAGGGGGGGGCGTCATTCGAGTTGCAGAGAAAGAAGGAATAACCCGCGCGCGATGCCACCTCATCCGCCGCCGCCACAACCTGGGTGTAGAAGGGATCTGCCAGATCCGGGATGATGACGCCCACCACGCGCGACTTCCCCGTGCGCAGGATGCGCGCGTTCTGGTCCGCGTGGTAATCCAGGGCCGCCATCGCCTCGCGCACCTTCTGCGTGCGATGCGGGCTCACTACCTTGGTTCCGTTCACAACGGCGGAAACCGTGGCCACGGAGACTCCAGCCAGGCGGGCAACGTCATTTATGGTTGGCTTCTTCCACCTTTGACTCATTGCGGACATTATACAGGAAAACGATATGGATACACGTGAAATCCTATTCTTATGCCTGTGAGCATAAAGTCACGGTATAGATGTGAACACGATTTCTAAACGATTTTCTATTGACTACCGAGCCTGCCCACGGGAGCTAGAGGCGCAGACAAAGGGTTTCGCGAATGGCCGCAGCCTCTTGAACGTCTGCTACTGTACATGGGCCAACGCGGCATCCCTCAAAATTGCTTGCGAGTTATGTTCATGGAAAAGATTAAGGCAGAACGCCGCCGGCCCTGTAAAGCGGATCGCCTCCTTGTCTTCGGCCTCCCGTTCAAAAGCCTTCAGGATCTTGATGCCCGCTGCGCGGCAATGGCCCAGATCCGCCGGTTCTTCGGACCGGCCCGCACAAATCACTTTCTGCTTGGCTGGACTTTTGAATCTCATGCTGGTTCGACCCGGGGGGTGGCACCGCGAGGCATAAGCATACTTGACATCACCTCGAAGCCGAGAGACACTTCCTGTCGAATCGCGTTTCCAGCGTCGCTGTATTTTTCTGTGATCAAAAGCGGCATCAGGCACGAGATCCGCGCCGGCGGATCACGGGTTTGGTTCCTCCCTTATAACGTGCAAAATGAACCGGGGTGCAATACAGGACGATGATTGGTCGCTTATCCTAGAGCGAGTCCGTGATGAGCAATGTGTTCCTTTCCTCGGAGCAGGGGCCTCTCTCGGTTTCGCCGGATCAGTTGGCCTTCCAACCGGCAGTCAGCTATCCATTGATCTCGCTGACGAGTGTCATTATCCGGGCAGGGATAAAACGGATCTGTTGAGGGTGGCCCAGTACTTCGAACTTGTTAAGGATGCCCATGCGCTAAGGACATTCATTCGAAAGAAGCTACAAATACCAGGAATTGCCCCCAGCCCGGTCCACAAGCAGATTGCGTCCCTTCCTTTTCGGTACGTCCTCACCACAAACTTCGACAAGTTAATGGAAAGGGCCCTCGAAGACACGGGAAAGGCTCCCAGAGTGGCGGTCTATGAACCGCATTCAAACGCCATCGATTTAGCGGCGGCGACAATTCAAGAGCCCCTCGTGTTTAAGCTGCACGGATCATTGGATAAGATCAATGGGTTGATCGTTACGGAAGACAACGTCATCGAGTTTCTAGCTTGCCTGTTGCTCGGAGATCCGCCGCTTCCCTCCGTCATCAAGGGACTTTTCGACGATAACAGCATACTTTTCGTCGGATATGGCCTCCGAGATTGGAATATTCGTGTCATGATCCGCGCCATGCGAGGCCGCGGCACCGGGCAGTTGCCCGACGTCGCGTCGTTTGCCATTCAAAAATGTCCAAGCGAAGAGGACATGGCAAAGGAGTGGACTTCAAGCGTGATGTATTGGGAAAAAAGGGAAAACCTGAAATGCTTCGACTCGGACGCCGTGGAATTTATGGCCGAGCTGAAAAGACGATTTGATAACGGCGGGTAGATGAAATGGCAAGAGGTATTGCGCAAGAGGTGAATCCATATCCCGGACTTGGGCCTTTTCAAGATCGGGATGAGGACCGTCTCCTTTTTTTTGGGCGTGAGGACGAGCAGGTCCAACTGCTCAATCTCGTGCTTTCGGAACGTCTCACGCTCCTGTTCTCCCGCTCCGGTTTAGGAAAATCATCGTTAATCAACACCGCGCTTCTGGATGATTTGCGCAAGCGGAATTATTTCCCTGTGGTGGTGCGACTGACGAACGACCCCGTTGGTGGACCAATCGGTTCAGTCTACGCGTGCATCGAGAGGGAAGCTTCGAAATGCTCGGTTCAGGTAGACACGCCCTCTCACCAGGATAGCCTTTGGGAGTACTTTTGCGGCACCAAGTGCTCAAGAAATGGACAAGTCCTACGACCCATCTTGATACTCGACCAATTCGAGGAATTGTTCACGGTGATCAGACCTCAAAAGGACTGGGAGAAAACTTTCGCCAATCAGCTGGCGGATATGGTGCGTGGTCGCGTCCCTGAAGGCATCCTCAAGGAGAAAATGGAGGAACTCGAGCGTCTCCCCGAAGGAGACCCGCAGCGGGAACAGCTTGTTTCGATCGTTTATGGAGATATTGCGCCGGATGTCAGGATACTCATATCGATGCGTGAGGACTTTTTGGCCGAACTGGAATCCTTGCGCGACCAAATCCCCGGTATTTTTCGGAATGCCATGCGACTCGAGCCTTTGAAGATGGGTCAGGCTCGCCGGGCTATAGAATTGCCAAGTCAACAAGCTGCCGTACTGGGAAACGATACTTTCACTTTCGGCCCTGGAGTTGTGGATGCCATGTTGGGATTTCTCAGCAGGCAGAGGATGGGACGAAAGTTAGCGGCAGGTGACACCGTCGAACCGGCGCACCTCCAAGTACTTTGCCACCACCTTAACAGTCAGCGGCGGAAGAATAAGGCCACCCAGATTTCCATAGAAGACCTCAAGGGCACGCGCGGAATGAAGCGCATTATCGGCAACTACTACCGCACAGTCATTTTGAAATTCCCGCGGCTAAGACTCGGCTGGAACTCTTGCAGGTATAATCCCTCCGCCATCAACCTGCTCCTCTTTAACCGGCCGCGCTCCGCCATCAGAAAATTGTGCGAGCACGGACTGATCGCCGGATTCTACCGCAACAGTTTGATGGTCGATGTCATCAAGCATCGGTACGGCGTTCCTGAGCGCGACCTGTCCGATTTAGTGAATGAACGCCTCCTGCGAACGGAACCCCGCCTGGGCAGCCAATTTTATGAGCTGAGCCACGACGCGCTGGTGGAACCGTTGATTATGATCCGGCGCAGTAAGCGCTTGGCCCAGGCTATCGCCGCAGCCGCCGTTTTCGCCCTCACTTATGCCGCTGCCACCTATGTCGTCGTGAGGGAGGGGCATAGGAAGTTCGATGAGGAACAAATTCAGATTGCTTTGCGAAAGGCCCAAGCGGCCGCCACGCAGCAACAGGATGATGCTGACCAGGAGTTGCGAGAGGGCCTTTCCCAAGACCAGGCCATGAATTGGGACGAAGCCCTGAAATATTACAATTCTGCGCTCCATCTCTACATTTCCCTTAGTGATCGCCGCGGACAAGCCTCGGTGTACGACCATATCGGAAGCGACTATACCTGCAAGTACCAATACTCGGAGGCAATTTCTAACCACAACAAGGCACTTGAAATTCATAATAGCCTTCAGGATATCAAAGCTGTTGGCGACGACCAGATGTGGATAGGAGTCGACCTGTCCAGGGAGGAGCATCATGGGTCGGCCCTTAAGTATTTTATAGAAGCCGAAGGGGTTTACCAAACGCTTGGCTCAGAGGACCAGAAAGCGGGACAAGCCTGGACACTGCGCGAACAAGGCTACCAGTACATATTGCTCGGGGACACGGAGGCCGATTCCGCCGCCCGTGACAAGGATTACTCGATTTCCGAAACCCGTCTGAATCAATCGCAGAGCTTCTATTCCCAGCTAGAGCAGCCGGAACCCGGGGCGTGGGCGGTCGCTGAATTAGACCTCGGTGTCCTGGAATCAAATAGAGGGGACTATGGTCGTTCCAAAGACCTTATCAAGAAGGCGTGGGATATACTCCACGACAACGGCGACCTTTACGATGAATCCCTGGCGTCGCTCTATCTCGGCCTGGCCTTATTTCGCAATGGGAATAGAGCAGATGCCTTCAAGTCCTATCAAGCAGCGCTTAGCGGGTTTCAAAAAATCCACGAAAATCGTCTAACCGCTTCCACGTTGATGCGAATTGCCCAATGGCATGTGGAACAGGGTAGCTGCGATACGGAAGGTCTTGAGGATGCGAGTAAGGCTATCAGGCTCGCCGAACAAGCAAAGGACCAGTATACGGTGATGAACGCAGAATCGATCAGGGCGGAGGCTTACCTATGCGCCCAGTCGCCACAAAATGCAGCGGAGGACGCGAAGCGGGGGTTGGATGATTCCATCAAACTTGGGAGCAAATCCTGGCAGGCCGTCAACCTAGCAGTTCTGGGCCGGGTCGCCGCGGGAAATGGAGATTTTCAAAGCGCAATCGAAAACGGCCAAAAGGCGGTTGACCTCTACGACCTTAGCTTCGATGCCACTTCCGCCACGGCC
Organism: Terriglobia bacterium; assembly: GCA_030036915.1. GTDB lineage: Bacteria > Acidobacteriota > Terriglobia > UBA7540 > UBA7540 > Bog-366. Next base: position 373 of record JASHSC010000502.1, on the reverse strand, counting down.
CTTCGGGCTGATCTCAACCGTTGGAAGGCGAGCCTAGCCGCCAACGGTGGGACTAATCAGACGGTGAAAAAGGAAAACTGAACTCGCAAGCATCCTTACGGATCCGACCTTGGGTCTGAGGAGGAAGATCAGACCACAATTTGCCTTCGACGCAGGGGCCGGGGTGGAGCTTTCGCGGCTCGGATTTATCTGTCAATTTGCGTTTGTTGTTCCCACTTGACCTTCTTCCTTCTTTCTGAACTTCAACAGCGGTCTCCGGCTCATTTGGTTTAGAGGGCACCCACCGGGGAAGTTGGACATCTAAAACGGTGGGAAGTCAGTAGCGCCGACCTTCCGCATGGAATCCCCAGGCTGGGGCCTGGTCCTGCCCGAG
>JASHSC010000049.1 GCA_030036915.1 Terriglobia bacterium | reverse complement strand
ACAACGCCGATTGCTGATGGAGGTCCATACCTCACCACCCCCAGGCGGTCCTCCGGGCACCTGGGATTATTTCTTCCACCGGCTCTGGAAGCCTGCGCGCTATGATTACACCGTCGACATGATTGGATGGCATTCCGATATTAGGCGTTACCTTCCAGGTAACAACCAGCAGCTTCTGAGCCAGGCGATGCTGCTCCTGGACCCCACCCAGCGCCGCCACCTGCTGGGAGGAGATGGCGCACGCACATCGCAAGTCGAAGCGGGCGGTCGCGTGGAGATTGTGACCTATACCTACCCTGAACAAGGTTTCAGGATTTCCGAAGCCCTCAGGGATGGAGCCTGGATACCGGGATCAATTTCCTTCGTGCTGATTCCACCACAAAAATAGCTTCAGAATTCCACGCCCTGGTTATTCCGGCTCCAGGAGCCCGCGCAACCGCGGGCCTCGCAGCCAGCCGGTTTCGGAATAAATTTTGACCCTGGGCTGGCGCAAACCCCTGCCGTTTGGAGTCTGCGATCTCCCTGCAAGAACGCTCGGAAAGAAATAGGGGCGTCGGCGACAGCGAAGGAGAAGAGCGCTCAGTGCGCGAACATTTCTCCAGCGCAGCGGATGCCAAGGTTGTCATCTGAGTAGGCCGGAAAGACCCCCGTTCGGGCCGAGACGCGGACGAGCCAGGGAAGGTCGCTCCACGAACCACCGCGCATGACGCGCAGTTGCTCATGCGGCGGTCCGGGGGGATCTTGCGGCGGGCTGCTTTGGTAATACCCGGGGTCATACCAGTCACTAACCCATTCCCAGACGTTCCCCAATACATCATACAGACCGAAGGCGTTAGGGCGTTTCGTACCGGCGTGGTGCATATCATTGCCGTTGCCGCTCAAGGCAGACAAGAAACTGAGGTGGTCGTCACCGGCTAGGCTCTTGCCATCCAAGTGTTGATTGCCACTGTTGTCGACAAACCAGGCAATGGCATCCAGATCGCCATAGGTTGCCGCCGTGGTTCCCGCTCTCGCTGCGTACTCCCATTCGGCCTCCGTGGGCAGCCTGCCACCTGCCCAGCCACAGTAGGACTGGGCGTCGTACCACGTCACATCGACCATGGGCATATCGCCGTCACCCCATCCGGGGTTGAGCTGCTTACCGTTGAAACTTGGCTCATCGGGCATCTGTTTTCCGTTCGCCGTCACGTAGTGTTTATAGGCGGCCACTGTCACTTCCGTTTGCCCCATCCAGAAGCCTTTGGTGATGGTCACGGCGTGGGCGGGCCTTTCCCCGGCGTCACACTGGCTGTCATCCGGAGAGCAACCCATGCTGAATCTTCCCGGTGGAATCCAAACGTATTTCAGCCCATCCTTCGGGTTCTCCTTCACCACCCCACCCTCGGTCCGCGCCTCCTGCCCCGCAAGCGTCCCCGCCGGCGCGTGAAGGGCGCCGGCCTTGGTTTCCTGTGACCGGACGACGCAAGGTAACGCCACCAAGCCCAGCATCATCGCCGTAATCAAGCCGTACGGAACATAAAAACTCAAAATTAGAATCTGTTTTAGCATCTCACCTCCTCGACTGGATTGTACATCGAGTGGTTTTCAGAAAGTCCAAAAACCGGGAATCGCAGACTGGTCGGGAGTGGGTCAGTTTGAATTCCGTAGGGGCAGGGCTTGTCCCTGCCCTTCAGTCCAGCGAAGTTGAGCAGGGCACCCGCAAGGGGTGCCCCTACGCCGAATTTTCAAATTGACCCACTATCAGAATCTGTTTGTTGTTGACAATTAAGTCAACCATTTGATATAGTATAACCGATCGTCAAACCATGGACAGGCTCCGGAGCGGATGACCGTGGACTGTTCCTTTAATTTTCGCCCAGAGGCTTCATTGGCCAAGCTGAATCCGACGTCGACGGTCCGAGACTCGGAACATGATTTACAGTTTTTCGCATTATGGAAATTTGCCTCAGTTTGCTCGTAACTCATTTTGACCTCAAGACTTACCAATCCACATCTCCAATAGGATCAGGGAAAGAAGTTTTAATTTGTTACGACCGAACCCAGAATGTGTATGAAAATAAATGAGCTGTTTAAAAATGTCTCACCAAAATGCAGGTTTTCAGACGACATTTTGTTGGATTTTGGAGTGAATTACAGGTTTTTGTGAAATTTTGATGCCAATCCTCGTTGCAAATTACGTTTTTGGTCGACAGTTAGCGGTGCAGCTTGCAAATACCCCGAAGGGCAGACCTGCCCTAAGGCTTTGACCCGGAGCCTCGAGCCAAAGATAATCATGCAGCTTGAAACACCAAATCCTCCGCCAAGGAAACCGCATGCGCCTCGAAACTGTCCGAACCCATTTTTGTTCGACATTGACTGCGCTATTGCTCTGTCTCACAGTCAGCTTCCCTGCCCGCGCGCAAGTGGCGTTTTCTCCAAAGATCTTGACCGACGCGGATTATGCCCACGCCGAGAAATTCATGCCCTACAACGTGAACCCGCTGGTGGATCACGCCATTCAGCCGGCTTGGACGGGCAACGATCTCGTTTGGTATCGCGATTCAGACGCCGCGGGCTCGCGCTTCATCGTATTCGACCCGGCAAGACTCACGAAGCGCCCGGCATTCGACCACGCCAAGCTGGCGGCGGCACTTTCGCAGGCAACGGACCAGACTTACGAAGCGAATAACTTGCCCTTCCGCGAAATTGATCTCTCCGCGGATGGGCAATCGGTTTCCTTCCGCATCGGCCGGCGGCGCTACGAATGTGATCGCGCGGGGAACAAGTGCACAGCGGAGGGATTCGCTGAGGAACCGCCCGCGGGCTTCGGCCGGCGCGGCGGCGCGGGCAATGAAGTAGCTTCGCCCGACAAGAAGCTTGTGGCCTTCATTCGCGATTACAACCTCTGGGTTCGCGAAGTCGCGACCCGCAAGGAAACGCAGCTTACCACCGACGGCATCAAAGACTTCTCCTACGCGCTGGATAACGCCGGGTGGACGAAGAGCGACCGGCCGATTTTAATGTGGTCGCCCGACTCGAAGAAAATCGCCACGTTTCAGGACGATCAGCGCAACGTGGGCGACATGTACCTGGTGGAAACCCGAGTCGGCCATCCCGTGCTGCAAGCGTGGAAATATCCCCTGCCCGGTGATGAGTCGGTGGCGATGCTCCAGCGCGTGATTCTGGACATTGAAACCCAAAAAGTTGTGCGCCTGCAATTGCCGCCGGAGCCGCACCGTTCCACGCTCTGCGATGACATCGCCTGCGGAAGCAGCTCCGACCCCGCAGAGGGCAACTGGACCGACGTTCAGTGGAGCCAAGATTCCGCGCGTTTAATCTTTGTTTCCACTTCCCGCGACCACAAGCAGGAGACTCTCCGCATTGCCGATGCCGCAACCGGCGCGGCGCACGACGTGATGGAGGAAAAAGTTGCGACGCAATACGAATCCGGCCAGGGCAGCGCCAATTGGCACGCTCTTTTCGATTCCAACGAATTAATCTGGTACTCGGAGCGCTCAAAGTGGGGTCATCTTTATCTCTACGACCTTTCCACCGGTCAACTGAAGAACCCAATTACCTCCGGAGACTGGGTGGTCACCCGGATGCTGCGCGTAGACGAGAAAGCGCGCATGATTTACTTCCTGGCCGATGGCCGCGAGCCGGGGAACAATCCTTACTTCACTCATTTCTATCGCGTCGGTTTCAATGGCCGGGGACTGACGCTGCTGACTCCCGAAAAAGCCAACCACCAGGTAACGCAATCCCCCTCCGGCAAGTACTTCGTGGACTCCTATTCACAGCCCGACGTGCCGCCCGTCACCGTAGTTCGGCAATCAGACGGCAAGCTGCTGGCCACGCTCGAGAAGGCCGACGTTACTCGCCTGAAAGCGGCAGGGTGGAAGCCGCCGCGACCCATCACCGTAAAAGCACGCGACGGCATGACGGATCTTTACGGCCTGATGTTTGTACCCACAAACCTCGACCCGAAGAAGAAGTACCCTATTATCAATCACATATACCCAGGGCCGCAGGAAGGCAGCGTGGGAAGCTGGTCGTTCGCGGCGGCGCGCGGCGATGCTCAGGCGCTGGCGGAGCTCGGTTTTGTGGTAGTGGAAATTGAAGGCATGGGCAATCCGGATCGCTCGAAGCCCTTCCACGACACCTGGTACGCCAACATGGGCGACAATACCCTTCCTGACCAGGTCACCGGCATGAAACAACTCGCCGCACGTTATCCCTGGATCGATTTGGATCGCGCCGGCATCTACGGCCACTCGGGCGGAGGGTACGCCACGGCTGACGCTATGTTTCGCTACCCGGAATTCTTCAAAGTGGGAATTTCCGAGGCCGGCAACCACGACAATCGCGACTATGAGGACGATTGGGGCGAGCGCTACCAGGGTCTACTGACGCACACGCTGGGCGACGGGACGAATTACGACAATCAGGCAAACGAAAACATCGCCAAAAACCTGAAGGGTCATCTGCTGCTCGCCCACGGCACGATGGATGACAACGTGCCGCCCTATAACACCCTGCTGGTGGTGGATGCGCTGATCAAGGCCAACAAGGATTTTGA
>JASHSC010000501.1 GCA_030036915.1 Terriglobia bacterium | reverse complement strand
CGATAGGCCGCTTTCCATCGCCGCACGCTACACCGATTCACGCCCACCATCCGAGCTACTTCCACCGGAGGGCGACCTTGAGCCAGCAGTTCAACCGCACCCAAACGCCGTCGTTCGAGCTCTTCTGGAGTTCCGGCTGGGCGCATATCTTACCTCCCAGTCAGAACATAGGACATTTCTTATGCAGGAATCAATAGCCCAAGCTGCGCAGGTGGCGTTGGCCGCCTGATTGAAGATTCGGCAAATATGGCGGTTGCCCTGGGGAGAGCGGCTGCTGCGGCTCACGCCTACTGCAGCGCGCAATAGATGTGGATGCGAACTCCTTGCATGCGATTCTATGTCGTGCGCACACAGCCACTGAAAGGCTTTTTCATATTCGCAACGCCGACCCACCTCGCGCGCTGAACTGATGCAGCGGCTGCAGGCATACAGCCAGAGGCTGATCAATACTTGCGGGTCCTTGCGCCCTCGCCCCGCTCGACCCTCCACCGCCGCGATACCCGCTTAATACCGCCTAAATTCCAGTCGCCCCACCAATTCCCAAATCAAGCGCGCGCTGTTCCTACCCAAGGGTCGACGGCCAAGCCTGGGCACCCTCATGCTGGACAGAACAGCTTCACGCGTCGAATTCTTCCGGCACGGGAAGGCATTCTATTTTCCCCCCTCGACCCCCTCTAAAGATTGATCATCGATTTCAGTTCACACCTATCGAAGCCCCGGTAACCCTCGTCAAAGAGGATCGAGAACCTACATGCGTTGGGGAGCCGATCCGTGTATTGCACCGGCTCGGCAAACTCGACGCTGGAACCATAGCGGACATAGAGCGGCAGCCTGGACAACGGCGACTTCACATTCGGCAACCTTTGGGGGCCGGTGATAATCCCTCCGTTCCAAAAGTCCACCCATTTCGCCGCTGGAAGATAGACATCCCGCTCGCCTGAAGAGCGGAGGACGGGGCAAACCAAGAACGCGTCGCCCAACATATATTCGTCAGAGACTCCCCAAACTGCGGCATCGTCGGGCCACTCGATGACGAGTGACCTAAACATCGGATAACCGCTTCCACAGCACTGTTTGGCCTGGGTAAGCAGGTAGGGCAGAAGAGCGTAGCGCAACCTCAGCCAATGCCGTGCAAGGTCGGAGACCGAGGGATACTCCCAGGGCTCGCGCGGCGTCGATCCGTGGTAACGCATGTGGGGGGAGAAGACTCCCACCTGGGTCCATCGGATGTAGAGTTCGGGCGAAGGCCGGGTCTCCATAAATTTCGGAATCCCGTAGAACCCCGGGACGTCATGACTCCAAAATCCGAATCCCGATAGTCCCAGGTGCAGGCCTCCACAGAGAGTGCCCGCCAGGTCGTCATAGGTGCATGGGCTGTCGCCTCCCCAGTGGACCGGATAACGCTGGCTGCCGGCCCAACCCGACCTGGCCCATTCAATATTCTCTCCTCGAACCTCGTGCGTGACTTCCCATACCGCCCTCTGGTAGAGCAGTGGAAAAAGATGGCCGTACAATGCGGCCGTGGCGCCCCGATAAGTGGCGCCGGTGTCGATGGACTCGCCGAAATCCGCTTTTATGGCTGACGCGCCCATCTTGAGAACGTTTTCCAACATCCCTTGATACCAAGCCACGGCAGCGGGGTTGGTGAAATCGATGGTATATCCCAGGCTCACCCCGCTGGTCGAGTCGGCCGGCTTTCCAACGTAGCCCATTTCCAGAGCGAGCTTTGCCAGGGGAAGATCACGGCTGATGTAAGGGTATTGCCAGAGAGAGATTCTGAAACCCTACTCGCGCATCCGCCGGAAGAAACCCGGCGGGTCTGGAAACTGCTCCTTCGAAAACGTCCAGTCGCATTTCCACTCCTTGGTGAACCATCCGGTGTCCACATGCAGGACGTCAAAGGGGTATTGCTCTTTTCTCAGTCGGGCGGCGATCGCACTTACTTCCTGGTCCGAATGATAAGTCATTCGGCTCATCCAGGCGCCGAAGGACCAGACTGGCGGCATCTTTGGAAAGCCCGTAATGCGGCGATAGTTGAAAAGAACACGTTCCAGGGCGCCGCCTCCGATGAGGAACATATCGAGAGCGCTGTCCTGCAGCAGCCATTGCACCGCGCGCGTGGAATGATGGCCGATGTCAATCCTCATGCGCGCGGTCGAGTGTGCGAAAAGACCGTAACGCCGCGAACTGAGCAGGAAAGGAATGTTCTTGTACGCCCGGTCGTTGTTGACGCCCAAGGCATCGGCGTTTACCAAATCGATTTGCCGGCCGAACAAATCCATCCGGTCAAATCGTTCCCCGGTCCCGCAGAAATGCTCCCCGGGATGAAGGTAAAGCGATATGCCCGTGGTGGCGGGGTCACTGGCTCCATCGAGAAACAAGGCGGCGAAAGAGTCCCATTGTCCGCGAGTTTCGACGAAGTGATCCTGATCCTGAAACTCGATGTTCACCGCCCCGTCAGGTGAGATCGCGGGGGCAAAATCACCCGGTGAAACCTTAATTCGAGTTGCGGATTCCGATGAGACGACCCAACTTGACTCACTTTTGCTCACGCGAGCCGGTGTTTTTTCCATTCCGGGAGGCCATTCCAGCATCGGGCTCGCGTCGGTCCAAGGCCGATTGTCGCGAGAGATGAGCATGCGCACTACCTGACTTCCGTAAAGCCGGAAGCGAATGTAAGCCGTGCCGGCCTCGGCGCCGTCTATGAGCTGAGGTGTGAGGGTGATGAGGGGCGCGGTGAAGAGAACATCGCCCTTTTCTTCAACGGCGGAGGCAATCCGGCCAATCCTATAGAGCTTGTCTTTCGCGAGGTCGGCCCCCAGCACATCACTCGGATAGTTCTTCGCTTGCAACCAACTCCTCTGGAGTGCCCCCTCCTGCGGCAGTGTGGTTGCCAGCTCTGACCTTGCTTCTGCCGTCAGCGCAGCTCCGCTCGCTGCGACCTTTTTCGTAAACTCGCGGCGATTGGTGCTCACAGGCCTTCTCCTAGTTTCACCGGGTTCCAAGTGTCCCTGCGCATTTTACGCCACCTCCCTTTGCAGGGACACCTCTCGGCGACCTTTCTGAGTGAGCTTCATGGCGATTTGAGGAACCTTCACCATAAACCATATGTCCGTCGCCTTGTCCGTCCGCTGACGGCCCCCCAACGGCATTTGCCGCCCTAAATGACGGCTCTATGTCAGAACCCTTCAGATTTTTTTAGTGGTGGCGGGAATCCATGATGCAGCGTATGATGGAAATATCAGCAATCCCCAACGGATTTGACTAAGCATCCAATTGACTAGGAGTGCGGATGGAGAGGAAGTATAAACAACGGGGGTATATGGATTCGGGAGGGGGCGGCAGTGAACGCGCTGAACGCCTGCCGGCGAAGCGGCCGGAGACCTTCGGCCCAAAAACCCCCAACATGCCCGGCAAGCGCGAAGTGGTGCGCTGCGCCGCGTGCGGAACCGTGCTGCCGACGGGAATCGATTTCACTGCCAAGTGCCCGCATTGCAATGCGGAACTGCATAGCTGCAAGCAGTGCTCGTATTTCGATGCCGCCAGCCGCTTTGAGTGTACGCAGCCCGTCAGCGCTCGAATCCCCCGCAAGGACGCGCGCAACCACTGCAACTTCTACATGCCGCGAACTACCATTGAGCGTGAAACGTCCACATCCAAACCACTCGATGCCCGCCAAGCGTTCGAGAATCTTTTTCGAAAATAGATTTCGCGCGCGGCCGTACCTCCGGCGACAAATGTAGCGCGTCCTATCCGTCAGCCGGCGGATGCCCTTACCTTTCCACGCTCATAGAGCGCCGCGACAACGTCCTTTTGCCGCGAACTCTGAACCGGTACGACCCCGACCCCACGGAAAACACCGCATTGCCATTTTCCATACGCAGAAAACTGACGCCTGCGGCCTTCGCGGCGGGCACGCCGCCTTCTTCGACCTGCTCCGCACCTTCAGCCGGGACGTAAAGCAAAGCCGTCGCGTTGGGCGGAATGGTGATTTCCTGCTCCAGGCCGTTTCGTGTGTCCCAATTGGAAATGATTTTCCCCATGACGGTTTTCAGTGAACATTTGACCCAGGTTAACCCCTTGGGGAGTGCCGGACGGATTAGAATCTGCCGGAACCCGGGCTCGGCCGGCCGAATTCCGGCGAGGCGCGAATAAAAAGTGCTGCCCGGGCCGGCGTACATGGCGTGATCGTGCGTCTCCATGCCACCGAGGTAATGCCATTGCTCCCAGGTGGTGGTGGCGCCCATGCGGATCTGGTCGCCGTAGCTCGGATACGTGGTTTGAGTCAATGCCGTGAAAGCAGCGTCTACGAATCCGTTGTCGATCAGCACGTCAAACAGGTAGCGCGTGCCGAAAATTCCCGTACCCACATGACTGTGGTCCACGCCCGTCAGGCGCTCGAACAAAGCGTGCGCCACGGCGGCCTGCTCACGCGGCGGCGTCATATCAAACGCCAGAGGCATGACGGAGGTCACCTGCGCACCACTGCCGTAAGTGTGCGAGGCCTGGTTATAAAATTGGGAATTGAAATTTCTCCGGATGGATTCGGCGCGCTGGCGATAAATTAGGGCGTCCGAATCCCGGCCCAAAATCTCCGCCATCTTGGCAACCAAAAGCGTGGCGCGGTAATAGACGGAAGTGTTCACAATCTCGCCTTCGCTAAAGCAATCCTTGTAATAACCGCTCTGCATGGGCGGGCACCAGTCGCCAAAGGAGCCGGACCAGGCATGCGGCTTGGCGGCCTGGGTCGCGAATGCTTCAAGTAATCGTTTCGAGTTTTCGTAGTTCTCCTCGATCGCGCGCGTGTTCCCGTAATACTGATAGAGCAACATGGGAAGAAGGATTTCATCGCCCGACCAGTTCGGATCGTCCCTTCCACCCTGAATGTCCGCAAGCCACTTGCCGTAGAAATTGTTCATGTCGAAGTTATAGATTGCCGTCCCCTCCGCCATCATAGAGTCCATCAGGCAGGGAGTGCGCTCGTTGCGCGTGGGATTGTCCGTGGGAATCCCCATCAGGTTGTTCTTCACACCCCATTGGAAATTGTGGTGAACGTGGTTGAGCAGCGCGTCGGAAGACTGGAATTCGCCCGCCGGCTCGACTGCGGCGTGCACCACGCGCCCCTCCACGCTGTCAAGTGCCGGTGCGCCCGGCTATTGATAGCTGCATAAATAACGTCCTATTTGAGGCAATAAATCACTTGACTCATCCACTGATTTAGGCTACTATTTGACTCATGGAGAACAAGACCATGAGCGAACCCAAGACCTTGCAGGAAGCCGTCAAATACTTCGCCAATCCCGACAACTGCCTCAATTACCTTGTTGCGAAGCGATGGCCAAAAGGCGTTGTCTGCCCCACTTGCGACTCGGAAAGGGTGAAGTTCAATCCCGCTCGCCGCCTCTGGCAGTGTTCCAGCCATCATCCGAAAAGACAGTTCTCGATCAAGGTGGGAACCATCTTTGAGGATTCCGCCATTGGCCTCGACAAGTGGCTCGTCGCCGTCTGGATGCTCACCAATTGCAAGAACGGAATCAGTTCCTATGAACTGGGCCGCGACATTG
>JASHSC010000500.1 GCA_030036915.1 Terriglobia bacterium | reverse complement strand
CAGGCGGAGTATTACCGCATCATGGAATCGCAGGGGCACATGCGCATGCTGCGAGATTGGCCAGCGCTGGAATCGCATGTGGAGGAATGGAAGCGCAAGGGGGGAAGCGGAACTCCCCTCGGATATATTCTCGCCATGGAGGGCGCGGACCCGATTCTCGAGCCTCGCCACATTGAACTCTGGTGGGAGCGCGGGCTGCGCGTGGTCGAGCCTGTCCACTACGGGATTAGCTACTACGCTCACGGAACGGGCGCGCCAGGGGGCCTGACTTCCAAAGGCAGAGAGTTACTGGCGGCGATGGAAGCCGTGGGGATGATTCTGGACGTCACCCACCTGGCTGATGAGAGCTTTTGGCAGGCGCTGGAAATTTACCGCGGCCCCGTGTTGGCCAGCCATCACAATTGCCGCGCCCTCGTTCCCGGGGATCGCCAGCTCACCGACGAGCAGATTCAAGCTCTCCTTGGACGCGACGCCGTTATTGGCGCCGTCTTCGATTCCTGGATGCTGCATCCCAATTATGTGGGGGGCAAGACCGACAATTCTCTGGTGAGCATCGAGCGCGTGATCGACCACATCGACCATGTGTGCCAGTTGGCCGGAAGTTCGCGCCATTCGGCAATCGGAAGCGATTTGGATGGCGGGTTCGGCACGGAACAATCGCCACGAGAGTTGAATACCATCGCAGACCTGCAGATGGTTCCGGACCTGCTCAGGAAACGTGGTTATAGGGAGACGGACGTTGAGGGCATCATGCACGGGAATTGGCTGAGATTCTTCCATAGCGCCTGGACTCGTCCCGTGCACACCACGTCTGCCTGAGTTGAACGGATCACCCCACGGTGGTAACATTAATTGTTGGAAGCGAAGGGCTTGCTCTTATGAAAAACCAAGACGATCACAGCGAGAAGACATTCCAAGCTGCCACCGGGCACATCCTGACGCGACGCGCGTGGGTGCAGCGGATGTTGGTGGGGGCCGGCGCCGGCATCGCCGCTCCAAGTTTTGTCGAGGCGCACCCCGGAATCGCCAACCTGGCTGCTCCTATTGCGGCACCGCAATCCGACGCGGGAACTGAATGGAAGCCCGCATTCTTCGATGCGCATCAAAATCAGCTCATCGTGGCGCTGGCGGAAGAAATTGTTCCGGGTTCCACCGGCGTACAAGCTAACCGCTTCCTCGATCTTGCACTGGATGCCGAAACGCAGGAGGTCCAGCAGAAATTTGTGGCCTCTCTGAATGCCATCGAAGGCGAGTCATTGCGTCGTTTCGGCAAGCCGTTTACGGACATTTCCACGAGCCAACAGGATGAGATTTTGACTGCCGCATCCACGACCCCGCCTTCCAGCCCTGAGCATTCTGAGCAGAATAGTCATGAAATGCCTGCGGTTCTGAACCTTCGCGACTACTTCGACAATTTGAAGGATTGGGTCTCAACGGCGTACTATTCCACGGAAGCCGGAATGAAGGAATTGGGTTGGACCGGTGAAAACTATTTTGACAGTCTCCCCGGCTGTGAGCATTCGGACGATCACAGATAAACTATTGAGGGTTGAGAGCCAGGAAGCCGCGGGTAGTCCTTTCGTTGCAACGCGTCCGCACGTAATTCGAGGCATTGTCCGGGGCGCGCTTTCAGCGGTTGAAGCAACAGGCTGCGGGAATTCTGGCGCGTTCGTGCCGGGCGCCGGAAATATGTGTGCAGCGCCGTCCCAATAAGCACGCAGAGAACCGCCGCACATTCATGAATTCTTCCCAAACTCCGGTTGCGAAAACATCGATTCTGATCGCCTTGCTGGTGGTCTTCGGTTCGGCAGGCAACCTTTTTTTCAGCGCGGGAATGAAGCGGATCGGTGCGCTCCACAGTTGGTCGTTGCCTGCCCTGCACTGGGCTTTCATCGCCATCTTCTCCAACCTCTGGATCTGGCTTGGGATTGCCAGTATGTTGCTCTTTCTGGCATCCCTCATGTTGGTTTTGTCGTGGGCGGATTTCAGCTACGTCTTACCCGCCACCGCTTCCATGTACGCGGTGGTTCCTCTGCTGGGGCATTTTGTTCTTGGCGAAAGTGTGGCAGGGTCGCGCTGGATCGGCGTGGGGTTGATTTCCTTGGGAGTGGTGCTGGTTGGGCGCACGCCCCTGAACACAACCCAAAAGGATTGAACGTGCGTACAACCATCACCCTCGTGATTTTCATCCTCTCCAGCACCGGCGGCGATTTAGCCGTCGCCTATGCAATGAGACGCTTGGGAGAAGTGAATAGCTTTGCCCCGAGGGTAATTCTGAGTTTCTTGGGCCGTGCTTTTGGCGAAGCCTGGATGTGGCTGGGCATTGCGCAGATGACATTGGCGTTTTGTTCTCTTCTCGCTCTGCTGTCTTGGGAAGCGGTAAGTTTCGTGATTCCCGCCACGGCATTGAGCTATGTGGTGGGAGCGCTGGGGGGAAGATACTTGCTGGGCGAGGAACTGACGCCCCAGCGATGGGCGGGAGTTGGCTTGGTCTGCGTAGGCGTCGCCCTGGTAAGCTGGGGGCAGATATAGGGCCGCCGCCCGGTCCCGGGTATCACCGAAAGGCGAATCGTGGGGAGAGCGAATTGTTCTGGGTCGGGTTGAGGTGGGCGATTCTCGGCGCGGCGGCATTACCCTTGCTCTCTTACCTGTTCTGCATTTTCGCTGCGTTCCGTTTTTTTCGGCATCGTGGTGCGGCGGCAGACGGCTTCGCTCCCCCGGTAAGTGTTCTCAAGCCCGCATTCGGCCTGGATCCCGAGGCCTTTGAGAATTTTTCCACCTTCTGTCGTCAAAATTATCCGCAGTACGAAGTTCTCTTTGCTGTCGCGAGTGAGCAGGACGCTGCAATCCCCGTAATCCGCCGACTGATCGATGCATTCCCCACGCTTTCGATTCGCCTTCTGGTGGGCCCGGAAAGAATTGGCTCCAACAATAAAATCAACAATCTCTGCGCGCTGGCGCGCCAGGCTCAGCACGATATTCTGGTAATTTCGGACGCGGATATACGAGTGGGGCCAGACTATTTGCGACACGTCGCCGCGCCTTTTCGTGACCCGCACGTTGGCGCCGTCACCAGCTTATTTACGGGAATTTCGCGGCGTTCGTTCTGGCCGGAGATGGAGGCGGTTTCCATTAGCGCCGACTTCATGCCGGCCGTCCTGCTGGCCCGGCAATTGGAGGGAGTGCGCTTCGCTCTGGGCGCGACGGTGGCGGTTCGGCGCGAGTGTCTGGCGGAAATGGGAGGATTTGAAGCGCTGGTCAACGA
>JASHSC010000499.1 GCA_030036915.1 Terriglobia bacterium | reverse complement strand
GCCCACATGGACGCGTTCCGCCTGTATGGGCAGCTCTCAAGCGACTCCGAACTGCGCGCCAAACTCGCGGCCAGTGCCGATGAGTTGACAAAAGCCGCCGGCAAGACTCTCGAGCCCGGGCAGATTGCCGCGGGAGGGAGCGCCGTTCCGGCAGCCTACAACGACGCGATGAAAGAATTGCGGGCGGAACCCATGGCGCAGGGCTTGACGGGTGACTCACCGGACTGCAAAACCAGCCAGGATTGCGAAGCGTGGCTCAACGTAAACGCGCCCAACCAGGATGCCGCCAACCGCTTGGTAACGGAGTACAATGTGTTGGTTCAAAAGCAGCTCCCCACCGGCATGGATCAGCTCAAGGACCAGGCCAATGACATCAAAGGGATTTTTGACCAGGCGGGACTGAAACTCTTCCCAACTCCCTTCGTTCCCCCCTGGAACCTGAAGAACGATAATTTGTGGGGGATCTTAACCGCGGCGGGTTTGCTCAGCCTGGGTGCACCGTTTTGGTTCAACGCCCTGAAAGACCTCAGCAGCTTGCGGCCCCTCCTTGCGAATAAGGCGGATAACACCGCGGCTGATGGAAAGTAGAAAGCAGGACCGTGATTTGCTTTTGGGCATTCGCGTCGAATTGTGGCTTCGCGCGCGCCGCATCGAGCGCGGGCGGGGCAGCCGCATTTTTTTGGCGGTGGGGGAATTGATTGCCTTTCCGGGTTTTCTGAAGTTTTTGTGGGAATCACTGGCTCGAGCATGCCGCTGCTCAAGCAAAAGCGGGAGGTAAACTATCTGCTATGCCTGAAGTACGCCCGTCCCTTGCGATTGAGCTGAAAGGCTGATTCACTGACCTGGCTGGATTCCTACCCATCCAATGGTGGGCTTCTCGGCGCTACGCGGAAAACTGCGGACCAGGCGTGGCGAGAATTTCAGCAGTTCGAACGGCAACGCTCGTTCCAGTATTTCGATTTCCTCATCTGTATCGACGGCAATGAAGGTTGCATACTGGGGATCCTTTCCCTCGTCCCAGTCGATTTCCTCATAAAACTCAAAGAAATAACGCTGTCCGCACTCGCGGCACTGAAGTAAGTATCGCCACCAATGGCTCTCGTGGACAAAAGTTTCAAGCAGTTCAAACTTCTCCTTCATCGCGCCCTCTGCAAGCTGGGGCTGTTTCCAGAGTACACATTGTACCGGCGCTTTCATGGTCTTACCCCATTCCGCCACACTGGACAGTCCGCCAGCGGCTTGTCGATCTCAGCGGTGATCGCTGGCGCAGCGAAAGCCAATGGGGATTTGGTCCCCGTCCTTCTCCTGAGCGAGACGGCGGGAAACACGCACGCCGCTCGCATCGCTCTCCCAGAATCCTCCGCGTGCTATGGCCAAGGCATTCGAAACAAGGGGTTGCTCAACCTCCGGGCCGGTCGCCGCTGCGTCGGGCGAGTACTTGTCGAAGTAGCGATCCAGAACCCACTCGGCGACATTGCCGAGCATGTCATAAAGACCAAAGGCATTGGGTTGCTTCTTTCCGACGGCATGGGGAGCGTCATCACTGTTTTTGGCGTACCAGGCAATCTCCGCGATTGCCCCGTAATAGGGCTCGGTGCTCCCGGCGCGCGCGGCATACTCCCATTCTGCTTCTGTCGGCAGGCGTCCGCCCACCGCTTCACAAAACCCCTTGGCCTCGGCCCAAGTCACGCCGCTCACAGGCACTAATTTGTCGTCAGAGGAATGCGGACGGGAAGAAGCCACGGCAAACTTGCGATAGGCCGCAACGGTCACTTCCGTTTGGCCCAGCCAGAAACCTTGTTCAATGGTCACGCGATGCGCCGGCTTTTCGTCATCTTTGCACTCACTGTCTTGTACCGAACACCCCATCATGAAGGACCCGGGCGGGACCCACACATACTTCAGACCATCGGCAGGATTGAGCCAGATTTTCTTCTCCTGCGTTTCGGGTTGATTGCCGGTCGGAGGAATTTTTACAATCGGGGGAGTGGGCGGAACCGGCAGGGGACCGGGCGATCTTCGGAATTTCCAAATGGCGATGATCGCGCCGGCGATAACCAACGCCAAGATGACAGCCGCCGGGGAGATCCGACGGGGCCGGGGCGGCGTCAAGGGCGGTTCGATGTGGTGCTCCGCGAGCGCCGCCTGCGTCGCTTCGACGAACCGCTTCAAATTCTGATCCGTACAACCTTCCGGAGCGTCGAGCCACTGAGTTAGGGAAAGGAAGTATTCCAAATCTTCCGGAAGGGCCGCCTGCGAGATGCGGAAAGGCAGAATCCGTTTCTTGCCGTTGAAGGCATGGCCCACTTCGCTGAGAACATGGGGCGATGCCGCGGCGTGCTCCGTGAGGATCAGTACAAAGGCATGCGCGGCACTGATTCCTTCCACAATCGCGCTGGGGTAGTCGGCGCCGGCAGGGATATTGCGCGGCGCGATCCAGCAGGAGACTCCCGCTGACTCCAATGCGCCGCAAATGCGATCAGCGACTGCCTTATCGGCAGATGCATAGCTGATGAAAACTTGCTGCGCCATTAACAACTCCCCGGAAATAGTGGCTTGATTCGCCAGGCGATCCGTCCACCCGCTTTTTCATTCCTGCTTTTGCTTTGAGACCTCTTCCTGTCCCGCGGCCCACCTCGCGTGCTCCTGCGAGACCAGCGATTCAATTCTTTCGGCCAGCAGAACGTGCGGAGCAGCGGCCGCCGCATAGGGTCCGGCCTTCGCCAGGTAAAGATACTTTTCGTGCTTCAGTGTTTCGCATGTGGAACGATAAGTAATCCAATTGTGCTGATACTGATTGAGCTGTAAGAGTCCTTCCAGCACTGCAATCACCACTCCCAGTGCGCCCGTAACGATAGCCGGAAGGTGCATGCCTGCGGCCAACGGCACGAGGGCGGCAGCGACAATCTCAATGACCTTGAGCCATTTGTACGCCCGCTGGGTATAGTTGCTTTTGCGATCATACCAACCAATCTGGTCTTCCAATCGTTCCATCGTGGGGTCTGTTTCGCTCATCACCTCACCTCTCCGTCCGGCTGGGAATCCTAATTCGAAAAGTCACTTGGGTTTGGGGACGTATGCTTGGGCGTTATGAACAAGAAATTCGAGCAAATCATAGGACAACTGGAGTGGCTCAACGACGCACGCCATTCCCTGCACCTCATAGTAGCTGAAATCTACCAGTCCGCGAATCGTTCCATCCAGTGTGGAGGGGTATCCACTGGCGGCAAGCAGCTTCCGCGCTGCGGCCAAATCCATTGTGGAAAATGCCAGATGATGCAACCCCGGTCCCCGCTGGGCCAAATAACGGGAATAGACGGTTGTTCCCGACACCGGCTGGATGAGTTCGATCAGACTCACACCGAGTTGTCCAATCCCGAACCGTAGCGAGAAGGTCGAGGAACTCCCGCTCAACGTTGTATTCCCCTGATTCACTTCAAATTGATAGAAGGTGTAGCCGAAATTCCCGCTGTAGCCGTTCATGGCCGCATCCAAGTCGCTCACCACAAGGCCGACGTGGTGAGGGGTGGACAGTATCAAGCCACTATTGCCCATAGACACAGCTCCTCAAGCTCGATATGAATAGCTCGTTAAGGGCTTGCCTGCGTGGACGTAAATATGGAAAGAATTTGCCGCACGCTTTCCGGAAACTGGGCTTCGACCAAGGCCAGAAGCGGGACAGCAAGATAAAGCGCCAGCCTTACCACGAATTCAGGATTCAAACTGATTTGGCCCGGCTTGCGACCGTTCAGTAAGGTCAAGACAGTGTCCCGATCCATCTGAATGAATATCAAGGACACAGCCGCGACAAAGGACAAGATAACAACCCAATTGAAAAACAAAAACTCGTTCCTGGGTTGAAAGGGGTAGGACGTAACCGCAAGGAGCATGAGCAGGAGCCCGGCGAGCACAAACAGCGCGAGATTCTGGAGAGAGGGAAAAACTACGGCCAGGAAACTCACCATGCGGGTTACCACAAACTCCTCCGCTTCCTCGAAGAATCCCTTGGCCCCGGGGGCGGAAAGCGCAGGGTCACTCTCGCGATAGGTGCAGGACCAGCGAGCGTCCATGGGCTTGGCGAGCGACTGCAAGAGCTGAAATAAGGAGTTATGGGCATGGCAACGCGCCCGCAGCGATTGCTGCCAATCATTTCGCAGGCGCAGGGCTGCCTTTTTCCGGCCTTCCTCCTTAAACGAAGCCGGCTCCGCGCCGGAATCCGAGACCCATTCCGTTTGGAGAGCCTCACCAAGATGTGTTCCCGCGGCTTGAAGGTGAGCCTCCCAAAGCGGAAGCGAATCCCGGATCATTTCGCCAGGTCGGCCCGCGGCGGGGTCCTGTGCCAACTCTCGCGCTGCCCTCACTGTGCGTGCAGCCTGACTTACGGATGATTCCAGAGCGGCAAAATCCGAAGGCGGATGAGTCAGGTTCATTCTTGCGAGGTTTGGGCGGTGCTCGCGATAACGCCTCACGGCGGCGAGAAGGGGATGCCACGAGAGCCGCCGCAGGAGCAGAAGGAGGCTTCGCCAGGTGAATATCAGACGGAGAAACTCCATGAGCAGAGCCCAATACACAATGAAGAATGCCACCCCGAATAGCCAGTAGAACGGGCGGACCTCAAGCGACCGTACGAGGCGATGGTAGAAAAAGTAAACCCAGCCATTGAACGAAATAAATATCAGTACGGCGTAGACTCGGAAAGAAACTACCGTCGAGCTTTCCAGAGTACGCTTGATGTTAACCTCCAATTCGCGAACCCCGCTGAAGGAAGGCACATCGACCGACAAGAAGCTGAGCCATGCATGCGGCTCTTCTAAGCTCCCCGCCGCGCGGAGGACATCGAGCAGCTTCAGCCGCCGGAACGAGCACAATGCCCACAGGCACGCTGCCACTGCCACCAGAAAGAACGGCAGCAGTGGCGAGAGGCCGCCGGAAAAATCGAACGCGCGAAGATGGTTGAAGAACGCGCTGGCCGCATACTGCCGGATCTCACCGATCCAGGAGATCGCTAGGAGGATCGCCAGCGCGAAGACGATTACACATCCGAGAAACGTGAAGATGATGACTTCCGGCGCCGACGCGCGCTGGCCTGACGGTGCGGCTCGGAACGCGATTATAACGGCGCAGGTTGCCCACACCAGCAAACAGAACGTTACCACCGCGATACCCATTGCGACGATCGGAGTCGCCGTCGTCTCAATGCCGGTACCCAATTCCCTTCCCGCAATGAACGGCAAGCCGAACGCCGCCACGACAACAACGTAGAAGGCCAGAAGGCTCCAGCAGCTGCAGATCAGGAATAGCCGGCAATCTGACCAGTAGGCCGGGGAGACCGTGTCCGTCAGAAACAGGAGACTCCGGGGCGGGCGCGTCTTCATCGGTTGCCAGTATTCGCTAATGATTAAGGCGCAGAACACAGACAGCAGCAAGCTGAGAACGATGACGGCCACCACCGCGTATTCGGAGTAGATGCCGCGTCCTATGGCCGGCTTTTCCAAACCCCTTCGCGTCTTTTCCGCCAAAACCGGTGAGTAAGTGTAATGGTCGTTGTCATTCCATCCGAGCAGCCTGACCGGAAGTGTTTCTCCGTTTCCAATGGCAGTGACCCATAGGGAGGGCTTGCGCTGCTCCGCAGGCACCGCATTCGAGGATGGAGCCAGGGGCGGCCCGTAATCAACCAATTCCCCTTCCTCGTGAAGGAGCGCCAGAGTGGCGTTGTAGACTCCCTCGGCGGCCTGGTTCGAAAACTGAAGGCGCAGACGGCCCCCTCCATAAGCGTAAGTCCACAACTGCTCAAGGTTAAAGAGCGGATACGGGGTGATAACGATCATGCCGTGGGTGGCGCTGTTGACGTCCGGAGAGGCATAAAGAAGGTCCGAATTAAAGGTAAACAGTATGGTGGCCGGGCAATGCCTGCGTACCTCCTGCGCCAGAAAAGTCACGTCGCGCACATCCGTGGCGATAATTCCCACGTAGCTGTATTGTTCACGCGCGATGGTGGAAAGAAGGTTGGCGAGTGTCAGTTCCGCGGACTCGACTTCCAAATCGGAGAAGGCGGGAAAAACCTCGCGCGGCTCAGTGCTGTTCCCTTGCGCCTGTGGAGCGGCCGTAACGCTGTTGCTTCCTTTTGTCTTCCCCGCCTGCGACTGTGCGGCAGCCGCCTTGCTATCAGCTTCGCGCAATCGCGAGATGTGCATCGGAAAGGGCAGGCTCAAGATTTCAGGAAAGCTTACCCCATCTGCGCACTGGAATCGGGCAGATCCGCCGGCGCTCTTGCTTCCTTGCGCACTCTGCCGGGTAGCATTCTGGCCGTAAGCTGTGTTGCTCTCGGTGAGTATCGCCAACTTCCGGTAGCCGAGGCCAGCGATATAGCACGAGACGGCTTGGAGCGTCTCCGCGTCAGGGGGCACGGCCGCTTGAAAGCTCACCGTGGTCAACGTGGGGGACGATAACAATTCGGGCGGAATAGCGGTGGCCGTGCCGGAGATGGTTTCAAATTTCCAACTGGAATTCTCATCCCGCATCCAATTGTCCATCACAAATCGCAAGGACACTGCCGAGCCCGAAAAGGATGGCCCCATGACGGGGATCGTATTCGCACCAGCAGAGGCGTCCGGAAGGGGGAATCCCGGCGGCAGGTCTGAGTGTTGAGGCCCTCCGGGGTAGAACTGCGCCAGTTGCTCGAGAGCGGAGAACATCGCGCTCTTGTGGACCCCGGCCGTGGGGGTCTCTCCGACCAAAAAGACCAGAAGGAGCTTGTGACTGCTTGGATCGCGAAACAGCATCAAGCCCGGCTGGGAATCGTATAGCTGTTCGGGCAGGTTCGGAGCGGCCTCGGAAGTTTCTCGTCCACTCACAGGCCACGGCAAGGCAAAGCGATCAATCGTATAACCCGCTGCCTCCGCTGCCCTCTGGATCGACTCGACGAAACTGTCGAAAAAGCGGGGCAACCGGGACTCAACTGGATCCGGCACCGTGGCAATAAGAAACTCGATGCTATAGCCCGGCACGCTGGCGGGATTCGGACCTGTGGCCGGTTCACCGTTGTCACGAAAAAGAAATTGAGAGACAAGGTCCCGGGCGCCGGGAAAGTTCCCTTGTGCAGGTACGCTCGTCGCTGGCGCATTTCTGACGCGCCCGGCATCGCTTGCCGATAAAGCAGGCTTCTCTCCTGGTCCGGCCGCAGAATCCGCCGCAGGCGCCAACTGCGGGAATAACAATACCGATCCGAAGCTCACCACCATCAGTAGCGTTACTAAACATCGGGATGCCATGGTTCAGATTGCAGCCGCCTTGGAGTGCGGCGGTTCGACGTCCTTTCTGCCAGGTCCCATTCCCGCACGAATGAGCAGGCTAGGGCGACGACGAGTCACCACACATCCGAGCGCTTGACCTATTGTTGTTTAATGTGGTGCCGCTACTCTGCCAGCATGCCCTGAAAATAGCTATTTAACAGCCGATTCTGCGGATCGTACTTTTTCCGCGCCGCCACAAATTGCTTTAACCGGTTTCCCAGCGCCTTCTGCGCCAGCGAAGGCGTAAGCTGCGCGGTTTGATTCATCAAGGGTAACCCGCCTCTTTCCGAACAGAACGCGTTATAAGCGTCCAGAAACTGCGGCCATCCGGGGTTGGCAGTAGAGACCGGATCCACCGTCATCACCGTGCCGTCATAGGAATAAGAAAGCAAGGACTGCTGGTCTTTGGAAATACGATAACCAACGTTCAGCATATTGGTGCGATACCCATTCTTCTGATAGTAGTCCTTGGAGAATTGCACGAACGCCGGAAGCACGGACGCGTACTGCTCCTCCGGAAACGCCCACAGGCTGAAGGTGTAACGGCTGTCGTCAGACACCGGGGGATAGTGGATGATCTGGTCGGTGGCAATCGTATAATCGCTGCTCACCAGGTTTTCCAGCTTGAACCGCCACAAGGCGCAGAAGCTGTCAATAACCCCGTAGCGAATCGTCAGGTCGGAGATGTCGTTGGTCACCTGATTGCAAAACCTCGGCCCGACGGTCGCCCACATGTAGTTGCGCAAGGGCCAGCAAATCCGGTTGGGGCTTCCCGAAGCGCCAGGATTGTAATGGCGAAATTCCACGGTAATCAGATCGTCGAAGGGAAAGATGTAGTACATCATGGACTCGTTGCGAGCCCAGAGCTGGGGTAACTTCTGGCAGAAATCGGCGATGTGAAACGTCTCGTGATGTACGGCCATGGGAATGATGGGACGCACGCGGAAGGTGGCCGCAGTCACAATGCCGAACATGCCGTAGGAGGAGCGGACCATTTG
>JASHSC010000498.1 GCA_030036915.1 Terriglobia bacterium | reverse complement strand
TCAGCCGGCGAATTAGCGCGTCATCGGTAAAGATCACAATCGCGCCGGCCAGGGTAAAGATTAAGATGGGGTACCGCGATGGATTCATTGCGGCCTCGAATCAACTGTATTGTAACAGGGTATGTCAAGCCCTCAGACTTATTAAGGTTACTAAAACACAGTGACGAACTACGGGCGTGGCGCACAGCGATGCCCGCTCTTGGAGTGCGGGAGCAGCGGCTCCCGCCTTTACTTATTTTCCGCCTTGGTCCCAATAGGAAGCCTCGACCGGACTTTGCGTTATCGGTTGCGTCAGCAAGGCGGTAACTGCTGCTACCGCACTCCACGGCGCTTCGCGCTACTTCTCATGATACATTTCCCCCATGCAAACTCTCATCGAATGCGTTCCCAACTTCAGCGAGGGCCGCGATTCTGCCGTGGTTGAGGCGCTGATTCGCGCGCTGCTGGCCGGTCCGGAGGTCTACTTGCTCGACCGCGAGATGGACGCGGACCACAACCGCTCGGTCATCACCATCGCCGGCACGCCGGAGAGCATTGGCAAGGCGGCGCTGCGTGGGATCGCCGAGGCCGCGGAGCTGATCGACCTGAACCACCACCAGGGAGCTCACCCGCGCCTGGGCGCTACGGACGTTGTGCCCTTCGTTCCCATCGCCGGCGTCACGCTTGCGGATTGCGTGCGCATCGCGGAGTGGGTGGCTGAGGAAGCCTGGAGAAAGCTCAGGATTCCCACATATCTTTATGAAGCGGCAGCGCGCCGGCCGGAACGCGTGAATCTCGAAAACATCCGGCGCGGGCAATTCGAGGGCGTGCGCGCCGAAATCACCACAAACCCTGAACGCCTGCCGGACTTCGGTGAGGCCGCGCTCCATCCTACAGCGGGCGCAACAGTGGTGGGCGCGCGCAAATTTTTGATTGCTTACAACATCAATCTGAATACTCCTGATGTCGCGCCAGCGAAGGCCATCGCCAAAAAAATTCGCGCCTCCAGCGGCGGGTTCCCCTGCGTCAAGGCCATAGGCGTGGAGCTGAAGGCTCGCAACCTGGCGCAGGTTTCCATGAACCTGACGGATTTTGAGACCACGTCCATCGCCACGGTATTTGACGCGGTGAGCAGGGAAGCGGCGAAACTGGGATTTGGAGTTGCAAGCAGCGAAATCGTGGGCCTGGTGCCGCGCCAGGCGCTGGTCAACACGGACATGGAGTTCCTGCGAGTTGAAAATTTCCGTCCGGAGTTGATTGTGGAGAACCGGCTGGAGCAGGTGCTGGCGGATGGGAACTCGAAATTGGAAACTGGAAACTGGAAATTCGAAACTGGAAATTCGAAACTGGAAATTCAAAACTCGGATGCCTCTGGCGCGCCGTTGCGGGCCATGGCTGAGGCGTTTGTGAAGGCCGTTGCAGCGGCCACTCCCACTCCGGGCGGTGGAAGTGTCGCGGCGCTGGCAGGGGCGCTTGCGGCGAGCTTGGGTGAAATGGTTTGCGGCATTTCGCTGAAGCGGGAATCGCTGGAGGAGCATTGCGGGGCGCTCGAGGCCGCGCGCGGGCGCTTGGCCACATTGCGCGAACATCTTATGGAAAACATCGACCGCGACGCGCAAAGTTATGAAGCTGTGCTGGCCGCCTTCAAGCTGCCCAAAGCCACTGAGGCGGAGCAGGATGCTCGCCAACAGGCCATCGAGTCGGCCAACAAGAAAGCTTCCGAAGCGCCGCTCGTGACCGCGGAACGGGCGGCGGCCGTCGAGCGCGAGATTGCCGCTTTGACCGGAATCACCATCACTCAGGCCGCGTCCGACCTGCGCGTGGCGAATGACATGGCCGGGGCGGCGCGGCAGGGCGGAATCGACAACGTATGGGCCAACCTCCCCGCCGTCCGCGACATCTCCTGGCGGCAGGGGATCGAGGCACGATTGAAGAAGCTCGGGAATAGGGTGTGGGGAAATGGGCGGGAAGATTCGGGGTTGCTGCCGATCCCGTAACACTTTCTTCATCGACCTTGCGCGTGGCCCTCGCCATCACTCCCCCGTCACCGGGCCGACGGGCATCCAGGCTTGACCGTTGAATTTGATCAGGTACAACTGCTTGATTGGCTGGTAGTCGGTGGGTGAGGTGTGAAGGCGGATTCCGGGGCGGAGCATGCCCAGTTCAACGTCAAGATTTGCGGCTTGTTGCATCACGTTGGCACGGGTCAGGGTGTCGCCGCAATTCTTCAGGACCTCCACCAGGGCCTCGGCGCGCTCATATCCGGCCACGTTGTTCTGGTCATGGGGGTTTGCCTGCGGATTGTATTGGCGCAGCCAGTCGAGGTAATCCTTCACCGCGGGGTCGCTGGCTGCTTCGCGCCCGCGCCAGCTTTTGGAGCGCGCGTTGGCGATGATTCCCTGGGCCTTTTCTGTGCCCGCGGGGTCGATGAAGATGGATACCGAAATCGACGAGTTGGGAATGAACTGTAAAGGATGCCAGCCCTGGTCGTATGCGGCGCGAATCGCCTGCGTGGCGAGCAGTCCAAACGTCAGGTTCAGGAAGGCGTCGGCGCCGGAGGCTTGCAGTTCGCGAATCTGCGCCTCGATCGAGTGGTTTGGCGATTCGTAGACAATGGCTTTAACGATCATGGCGTCCGCCTGCTCGCTCAGCCCGGCGCGCACGCCCGCCAGATACTCCTTCCCCGCATCGTCATTGGCGTAGAGCACGCCGATCTTTGCCGCCTTTTTGTTTTTCAGAATGTACCTCGCGTAGGCTGCGCCCTCCATTTGGTAAGTTGCGAAAAAGCCCATGGTGAAAGGGAAGTGCACAGGGTCGTCGAAAATCGCGGAATTCGATTCCACAAAAAGCTGGGGAACTTTCTGCTCATTTAGGTAAGCGCGCATGGCAAGGTTGCTGTCCGTCCCGAGCGGGCTGAAAATCAGCAACACGTGATCCTGCTCCACCAGTTGCTTCGCCAGGGCGAGGGATTTTGTGGCGTCCGAGCCGTTATCCACGCGGATAAAATTGATCTTTCGGCCGTTCACGCCGCCGCGGTCGTTGATCATTTGGAAGTAGGCGTTTTCTGCCCGGCTGACAGAGGCGTATTCCCGTTGTGCGCCCGTGTACGCCATTACACTGCCGATTTTAATCTCCGCGTCCGTGGCCCCAGGGTCATAGGATTTTTGCGCCAAGGCGGCGGAAGGGATCAGTATCCCCACGAGAAGCGCGGCGAGCGTTCTGTAAGATGGATGAATGCTCATGAGAGACTTTCCTGCGGATCATCGTACCCATTGACGCCTCCAAATACAACAAGCTCTGGATGGTGGGTCAATTCCGAATTCCAGCGTAGCGGGACCCCTTCGCCCTCCGGCCCAAAGCCGTCTTCGGGCGACGGGTCGCGGATGCCCTGCCGCGGCGGCGCTGGGGCAACGGGCAGGGACCAGCCCTCTCCCTGCGAGATTTGACTGTAATCTTGCGCGCGCCTAGAATCATCCTTAGGCGAGTTTCTGATGGATTTTGATTTTGATACGATCATTCCCGATCCACCACCGCCTCTTCCCAGACCTCCACGCCGCGGGCGGAGCCGGAAGCTCTTCGGCCAATTCGTTTTTCTGATCTTGTTGCTGTTCTCAATCGGGGCTGGAGCCTTGGGCGGACTGGTGTTTGTTTATTCCTCCGACCTGCCCAAGGTTCGCGAACTTACTGACTATCGCCCGGACGTGATGACGGAGATTTACGCGGACGATGGAACAGCGATCGGCAGCTTCGCGCTTGAGCACCGCGTCATCGTGACCTACAACCAGATTCCTCCCGTCCTTCGCAACGCAGTCATTTCAATTGAGGACAAGAACTTTGAAAGCCACTGGGGCGTGGACGTGCTGGGCATCATTCGCGCCGCTGTGAAGGACGTTCTGGCCTGGCGGAAGTCGCAGGGCGCCAGCACGCTGACGCAACAGCTTAGCCGCATGCTTTTCCTTACGCCCAACCGCAGCTTCCACAGAAAAATCCAGGAAGCCCTGCTGGCCATTCAGATTGAGCGTTACTTCACCAAGGACCAGATCTTCACGATGTACGCCAACCAGGTGGATTTGGGGCACGGGAATTTTGGATTTGAAGCCGCATCGGAATTCTACTTCGGCAAGCACTTGAACCAGTTGACGCTGCCGGAAGCGGCAACGCTGGCGGGGATTCCACGCTCGCCGACACTGTATTCGCCCATCACCCATCCGGAGCAGGCTCGGCGGCGGCGCAACCAGGTGCTTCAGGCCATGCGGGAAAACGACAAGATCGATTCCGAGCAGCTTCGGGATGCCGCCGCCGCGCCCCTGGGCTTGAACATTCAGCGCTGGAACTACACCATTGCCCCTTATTTTGTGGAGGAAGTCCGTGAGTTTCTGGAGAGGAAATACGGACCGGAAGAAGTGAGCGAAAAAGGCCTGCGAGTCTATTCCACGCTCGATATCGGATTACAGCACCTAGCCGAAGACGCCTTGAAAAAGGGCTTGCGCGACGATGACAAGCGGCGCGGCTGGCGAGGCGCGCAAAAGAACATTCGCAAGGACCACTTTTCAGCTCCCGATGGCACCCGCGCCAATCTTGACACCTACGTCGACGACGATTGGAACAAACCTCCACAGGCCGGCGACATGATTCACGGCCTGGTGATGGACGTGAAGCCCGATTATGCTGACGTGCGGTTTGGCGACTTGACGGCGCGCATTACCCCGCCGGATTTTTCCTGGACGAACAAACAGATTCCCTCCCAGGTATTTGCTCCCGGGGATGTGGACCTCTTCCTCATCAAAGAGGTGAGGGGGAACACCGTCAAGGCCACCCTGGATCAGGAGCCTGACGTGCAAGGCGCCATCCTGGCCATCGATAATTCCACGGGCGAGATCAAGGCGATGGTGGGTGGGTATGATTGGACAGAGAGCAAGTTCAATCGTGCCGTGCAGGCGGAACGCCAGGTGGGTTCCTCCTTCAAAGTTTACGTCTATTCCCAGGCGGTAATGGACGGAACTTCGCCCTTTGACACCATATTGGACGAGCCCGTCAGCTACTCCACTTCTTCCGGCATCTGGGCGCCGCACAACTACGACGATAAATTCGAAGGCAACATCACGGTGCTGCACGCGCTGGCGGAATCGCGCAACGTTCCCGCCGTCCGCACGCTGGCGCGCATCGGAGTGGACAAAGTCATCAAGCTATGCCGCAAATTCGGAATCACCTCGCGGCTGGTTCCGAATTTGCCCCTGGCTTTGGGCGCCTCAGACCTGACGCTTCTTGAACACACCTCCGCGTTCACCACTTTCCCCGATGATGGAGTGCACATTGCCCCGCGCATGGTCACACGCGTGACCAACTACGACGGCCGCCTGATTGATGATTTCCCCGCGGAGGTCACCGACGTCATCCCCGCATCCACGGCGCGCATCATGGTTTCCATGCTGCGCGAGGTCTTCAATTCCGGCACCGCCGTATCCGGTAGAGCCTTCGCCGCAAAGTATCCGGTGGCCGGAAAAACCGGGACCACCAACGACTTCACCGACGCCTGGTTCCTGGGATTTTCGCCCTCGCTCACCTGCGGGGTCTACGTGGGCTTTGATGACCATCGCACGCTGGGAAATAAGGAAGAAGGGGCGAGAGTGGCGCTCCCCATCTGGCTGGATTTCATGGAGCAGGCGCTGAAGGACAAGCCGGTGCAGGACTTCGTGCACTCACCCCTGCTCACCTCGCCGGACCAGGTGACGGAGATTCTGGCCAGTGCGGCGCCTGAACACCTGGTGGCTCCCGCCTCCGCCACCGCGCCCGCGGCTACCGTGAGCGCGCCCGCTCCGCAAGCGGGGCCGCCCGCAGCATTGCCCCTGGTTCCCAGGAAACCTATCGCTCCCGCTCCGAAGGTCGCCCCCGCAAGCACTCCTTCCAGTCCGGCGGCCAAGAGTGTGGCGCCGGCCACAGTGAACCGATGATCCATTTACAACGGAAATAAAGCGCCGCTGGAAGTTCGCGGGATTTCAGGCGGGAGTTATTGCGGCGGCTCAGAGCAAGGGAAGTGGCGCATAGGTTATTGCTGAGGCAGGGTGCGATGAAGTCCCTTAGCAGGCGGATGGCCCCAAACGCTGGCGGCCGATCGCGCTTACCATGCCACCAGATTAAATTGGAACAGGACTTTGCCCACCGTCACCAGGTCGCCCTCGTGCAATTCGACTTTTGAGGTGAGTGGAGCGCCGTTCACGGTGACTTTGTTGCCGATTGGTGAGAGGTGATAAATCTCTTTCTGCTTGTTGATGGTTGCTGCAATTTTCGGTGCGAACCAGCCCTTCAGGCGGACCGAGCATTGTTCGGACTTGCCGATCATGTAGGTCCCTGAAGTCAGAAGATATTCCTTGTCGCTCGTTTTGCCCTTGAGGACGGTCAACTTCCCCACCTGCGCGACGTGCTTTCCGGTGGCGGCCGTATGGCCCTTTTCAAACGCGTCCTGAAGCTCACGCCGCAATTTGGTATCGAGGACCATGGTGCCGGTAAGCTTGACCTCTTCAGCATTGTCCTGTGATTTGGGTGCGGGGGCGGGGACGGGCTTAGCTCCGGGGCGATCCAGCGAGAAGCGCACCGTATGCTTGCCCACGGTGATCACGTCTCCGTGGGTGAGCGGGGCCTGGGTGATTCGAGCTCCGTTGAGAAACGTGCCGTTCAAGCTGCCCAGGTCCTCAACGTAGTAGACTCCGGTTTGGGAATAGACACGCGCATGTTGAAAGGAGACGGCGGGGTTGTCAATGTAAAGGTCGCCCTTCGGCGACCGCCCGATCATCACGGGCGCGTCACCTATTCCCACCTCTTTAAGAACCGAGTCCCCAAAGCAAAGTTTCAAAACCGGCATGGGTCACCTTCGGCAAATTGGAAGTCTTTCCAGATGTTCTCTTGCTACCCTTACTAGTTCCAGCATTATAAATCATACATCCAGTTTTTGAGAAAGATATTTCGGATTGCCATATGGGGGACTCGGGGTTCAAAGCTCTACTGTTTGGCTGTTTCCCCATTCCAAAGTTCCGCAATCTTACGTTCCCGCTCGTCGGAGGACTGCGCGTAAGATTTCATTAGCTTCGCAAGCCCGTCAAACAACGCTGTGGCGGCGTCGACGTAGGACTTGTCCGCTGCCGCTTCAGAGGTTTCCGCCAAGCGGGGAATTTTGCCCTCTGTCAACAATGCCTGGCGTTCGCGGGCGACGAGGGCGGCTCTTTCGATGAGGCGTGCGTGAGCTGCTTCGTAGCTGTCACCGAAGCCTGCGGCTTTCAGCCGCAATTGAAATCCCTCCATCCGTGCGGCGAGGTCGCGGAGTTCTTCACCATATTGCCAAACAATTCCATTTTGATCGAACTCAAATATTTCCGGCAGGCTCTTGGCCTTTACGAGCGGAGTGAGCCTGGCAGGGCTCCCGCCGCGCGCAATGACGATGTGCGCTTCATCGGGCGTGTCGGCGTAGGGAAAGAACACCGAGTCCTTGTCAAACTGGCGCCATGCCTTACCATTCACCTGCACTGATGTTATTGGGCCGTTTCCCGCGGTGGCCAAATACAGGCGCTTGGTTCCAAACCGCACGGGATCAAGCTGCTGAAGCTCGCTGATTCCGGGCGGAATGTGGGGAATGAGCGTCAGTCCGTCGGCGCGATACAGGTATTCGAACAGACCGCGCAGCATCGCCGCCGAAGGGCCGAAGGCGTCGTAGGTAATGTTGATGGGCTGCTGGGGTTGATAGACCTCATTCCCAAAATCGGCCAACGGATTATCCATGCGAAATTGCCGCGCAAAGGTGAGCATTTTCTCCATGGACCGGCGCGCGTCGTCAAACTTGCCCAGCCGGTAATAAGCCAGAATCATCCGCGCTTCGCACGTGGACCATTCGCCGCCGTTCACCCATTCGCCGAATCGCCACATGCCTTCGGGTTTGGTGTACATATCATCAAGCGAGGGGTAGTTGGGAAGAATGAAGCCATAAGGGCGAAATCCCGGAACCGAGGCGATCATGGCGTAGATCTTCTCCGCCTGGGCATCATCCACGACGCGAAGGGCGATGGCATCGTGATTCGGCGGGGCTTCAAAGTACCCGTGCACGGGCGCGCCGAAAACTCCGTGCCGCGTGCCGTCCGGGTCGAGCGATTTGATGAAGTACCCCTGGTCGGTGGTGAGAAGAGGAAGACCCTTGCGCGCCAACTCGCGCTGCTCGACGTAGAGCGCAGCTTTCTGTGTCGCCCCGGCGAGTTTTTCGAGTTCGATCAACCGGTCAAGGGCGGCGATGTAGGTGATGGAAAGCCCCGCCAGATCGGCTTTACCGTAGGTGCCGTCCGGGCGCGCCCAACCCGTGTAACTGGGCCCCAGCAGATTCGCCGCCGGCCCGGCGAGGAAAAGGTTGTTCTTCGGGTCGCGCCGCGTGTCCAGCAGATTCGCTGCGCGTTCGAGCAGAGGCAGGTAATGCGCAATCGCGGTGCGGTCGCGGCTGATCAACAGGAGCTCCGATTGCATCAACACGCCTGCCGCCGTGAATTCCAGAGCCCAATCGTGAATGTCGCGCCGGCCGTCGCCCTGCTTGTAGATGATGCAACCCGGCAGAGCCGCATCGCAGAGCAAGCCATCGGGCGCCACATAGTTATTCCTGGGCTTGCTCGGGCATCCTTCGCGGTGGCCGTCGCCCATTTGGTTGAACCACAGGTCCTGGGCGTTTTGCAGAAACGTCAGGAGCGGCTCCTGGTAGAACGGCAGCGCACAGTAGGTAGTGCCGTAGCTGTTTTGAATCCACCAGGCTTTCCACGTTGGGCCTTCCACGAATCCGTTCCAGTCGGGATCGTAAAGCATCGGAAGGCTTTGGAATTCCGGGTCGGGCTCAAAAACGCGGCGCGCGGTTTCTAGCAATTGCAGATATTGTGCGTCTCCCCGCCCGCGATAGTGCTTGCCTTCAAACCAGTGGGAATCCGCAGCGGGGGCGT
Organism: Terriglobia bacterium; assembly: GCA_030036915.1. Lineage (GTDB taxonomy): Bacteria > Acidobacteriota > Terriglobia > UBA7540 > UBA7540 > Bog-366. Next base: position 6,798 of record JASHSC010000498.1, on the reverse strand, counting down.
TTAGACAAGTTGTCAGGAGAATTGCGCAAACGAGGAATGCAAACCTTCGAGTCGTAAGATTGAGAGAACTCATGGATGAATTCTAAATGAAGGGATTGGTTCTGGCTTCCATTTCCACCCATATCGAACTATGTCAGATTGACGTGATGATAGCGTCGCGTTCCACGCCCTTATGACTTGCGACCGCACGCAGGACTGCGCTCAGGGTTCCGATACGAAGGTGTTTATGGGCGGGAACGGCAATGCGTTGGTGGGAAGGCTCATCAGTTTCCAGCACGACATGGCTGCCCTTTTGATGCACCACGCGATAGCCCCATGTGCGGCAGAGAACCTCGACAAGGTTCTTGCCGCTCAAGTCGCGAGGAATCTTCATGAGTTAGCGAGAACTTCGTCCCGGACAAGATGGAGGCGGATCGCTGTCGGCAGGTGCGGATGGTCAAAGAAATAAGCTGCCACCGCCTCTTTCACATTCGTGCGCAATTCATCCCAACTGTCCGCCTGCGTGAAGATGCCCTCTGACATGCATTCGGCGACAAAGCCGCCATCCGCTTCCTGCGTGACTTCAAAAATGATCTCTGCCATTTGGAAAGCTTATACTATTCAGCGCGCCGGAACAACGCCTAGATTTCGGTTCCGAATACCATTAGGTCTGATCGAAACGGCGGGAGTTTACCTTCTGACTTATGGGCATGAGGCAGCACCCTTGTGGATAACCCCTCGTGGTATTTCCTTGCAAGGCATATGGAGTTGGCTTAGAATACCACCCTGTTCGAAATGCAAGGGCAGGCGGGTTGTTCAAGCTGCGTCCTCGGCAATCAAACCATGCAGCTTGACGTCTGCTGAAGAAAAGGGACTATTCCTGGGGATTTTGGTAGCAGGTTTTAGACGAGGAACAATTCTGACGAGGGGGAAATAACATGAAAAAGCTGGCGCTTTTGGTTTTTGCATTCTGCGTGATGGGCAGCCTCTCCTTGGCGGCGGGCAAATCCATCACCGGTACGGTTAGCGATTCGCACTGCGGGGCAAAGCACGCTGAGGCTTCCGACCAGTCTGCGCATTGCGTTGAGCACTGCGTTGAGGGCGGGGCAACTTACGTTCTGGTTTCAGGCGGACATGTCTACCAGCTCGATTCGCAGGACAAATTCAAGGGACTGGGCGGTAAGGAAGTCACGGTGCATGGCACGGTCAATGGTGACAGCATCGCCGTGAAGAGCGTAACACCAAAAACGAGCTAGTGTCGCGCGCACCAAATTCTCACCGATAACGGCCACTCGCGACCGGCGGGTGGCCATTTCTCTTTGTCTTCAACGCCTTCGGCGGGCGGCGCGGCGCGTGCCGGGGTCTCATGGCTTCCAACAAGCGGGAAACCCGAAACCCTCACATCACATCCAATGTGACGTGTACTTTGGCGGCGAGGTGTAGTGAGGGAAAGTGGGAATTCAATATTATCAGGTGAGGTTGTTCATACGAAATTCTTTCGGAGCGTGGCATGAAACGAATCATGTGGGCAGTCCTGGGATTAATCCTGGCCGCTGGCCTTAGTGCAGCGGTTCCTCCGGAGGCCACCTTTGTGGGCAGCATTGGCGACTCCATGTGCGGGGCAAAGCACATGCCCGGCGAAACCGCCAAGGATTGTACTGTGGAATGCGTCAAAGAAGGATCGAAGTATATTTTGATTGATCCCAGCGGAAAGGTCTACCAGCTCAGCGACCAGAAAACGCCAGCGAAATTTCCGGGTGAAAAGGTGAAGGTCACAGGAACCCTGAAAGGCGACACGATTACCGTCACCTCCATGGTCGCGGCGGAATAGCGGGCGGCCAGGTTCGTTCCGAACGGTAAGCGTGCGTTGGCTCCGGGCAAACCTCCGCGGGAGGCAGGGTTTTCGGCTATAATCGTAATTGGCGATTCGTTGGGAAGGACCAGAAAAGGACCTATGAACACTGATCAAAGCGCACCATCGGGCAAGGAGTGGAAAGTTCGCCGGGTGGGAACAGTAACCTTCGCAATTTCCAAACCGAAAAGAAATCCCCGCAAGCTACGCCAGATGCGCTTGAAGAATCGCCGCCGCGCTCGTTAAACGGAATTGGTGCCTCCCGTGGATGGTGTAGGCGGCCAATCACAGGTATTCCGTGATGAAGCTAAAATCCAGCTTGGCAACGAAAATTGCAGTGATGTTAGCCCTGCTGGTGATGACGGGCCTGCTGAGCCTTGCCGCTGCGTCGGCGGATCAACCCCTCTCCAAAGACGATGTCACTCTGCTGTTGCTCGGAAGCACGCCTGCTGCCAAATTAGTGCAGTTGGTCGAGCAGCGCGGCATCAACTTTCAGATGGATGCGGACCTGGCCAAGAAGTTTCGCGACCAGGGCGCGAACGACGACATCATTAATGCTTTGAAGGACGCGGCGAACAAAGCCGCAGCCGCCAAAGTAAGCACGCCTCCACCCGCCGCGGCGCCCCCCGCCGTCGCAAGTCCGCCCGCCGCGCCGGACGTCTCGGTCGGCGGCAAGCCCAATGCTCCGGACGCCCCGGAGCCTGCCGTGCGTGAGGCGCCCTCGCCCAGCGCTACCTCCGCGCCTGCTCCCGCACCTGCGGCCCCCGCAGCGCAGTCTTCCTCCGAGCCGGTGCTGCATACGCGGCAATCCGCAGATTCCTCCGATGAGCCGGTTTTGCACACCCGGCAGTCGAGTAGTTCGAGTGGTTCGAGCAGTTCGAGTAGTTCCTCAACCACAGCCAGCAGTCCTACACTGCAACCTGCATCACCCAGCGCATCGTCATCCTCCGAGCCCACTTTGCACCAGGCCGCGAAAGCGTCTCAGCCGCCCACTCCCACTACAGCAAGCGGTGAGGGTCTGAAGGACCCGTCCCCGGCAGAAATTCAGCACATCATCAACGAATTCGCTGCCAAGGAGAAAATCTTCAAGGAGGCCCGCAATAACTACGCCTACCACCAAATCAACAAGGTGGAGGAACTCGGGCCCAATGACCAGGTCACAGGATCTTTCCAGCAGGAATGGGATATCACTTATGACGACAAAGGCAATCGCATTGAGCGGGTCACATATGCTCCCGAGCCCAGCCTGAAGCGATTGATTCTAACCAAGGAAGATTATGAGGGATTCCGAAATATTCAGCCTTTTGTCCTGACCACGGACGAGCTGAACGAGTACGACATCACATACCTCGGTCACGTCCACGTGGATGAAATTACGACCTATGTGTTCAGGATCAAACCCAAGGAAATCGAAAAGGGTAAACAGTATTTCCAAGGCGAGGTTTACGTTGACGACCGCGACTTGCAGATCGTTAAAAGCCAGGGCAGACAAGTGCCGCAAGACAAAAAAGTGCACGGGCAGGAAAACCTGTTCCCGGAATTCACCACCTGGCGCGAACAAGTGGACGGCAAGTTCTGGTTTCCTACCTACACGATGGCGAATGATACCCTCTATTTTGAAAGCGGCGCTGTGCACATGAAGGAAGTCGTTCGCTACACCGACTACAAACAGTTCAAATCGGGTTCGCGAATCCTGAACGTGGAAGCGATCGACAAACCGAAAGACCCATCCACCCCTGCTCCTGCCCCGCCCAAGAATTGAACCTGGCCGCTGATGAAATCTCTACCTCACCTGATAGGCAGTCATGACATTACATGCGGCTGCCCGGAGTGCGCAGAGCGTGGCCATAGCTGAACCCGCTTCGCTCCCTCCCGCCTCTTGCTGCTACAATTCCTGGCATGAAACCTCAGCAATTGAATTGGCAGTTCGTGCTGGTGCGCCCGCGGAATCCCTTGAACATTGGTGCTGCGGCACGTGCCTTGGCGAATTTCGGATTGATGGAAATGGTGGTGGTCGCGCCCTTTGAACCGACGTGGAAGGAGGCGCGCACGTCGGCGGTGGGCGCCGAGGCAGTGATGGCGAAGGCGCGGGTAGCTCCAAAGCTGGTTGACGTGATCGGCGACGCGACGGTGGTGATCGGCACCACAACCGGCGCGCGCCGCAACCTGGACCGCGAGCTGGTACCCCTGCCCGACCTCGCGGCGGAGTTGCGTCGGGGTCGCGCCCGGGGAAGGGCCGCACTGCTTTTCGGTTCGGAAAAGACCGGTCTTGGGAACGAGGATTTCAGTCACTGCCACGCACTGGTGCGGATTCCCACCGCCAGCGACTGCCCATCGATGAACCTGGGGCAGGCCGTGGCCGTATGCGCCTACGAACTGGCTCGCGCCGGCCTGGTAACGGTGAAGCAGCCGATTTCGCCGCCTGGACGTTTCGAGCCTGCCACTTCGCATTCGCTTGAGCACTTGTACAAACGCGCCCAACACGTGTTGGAGATGTCGGGATATTTCCAACCGCTCAGCCGCCAGGCCATGTTGTTGAAGGTACGTCGATTGTTGCTCGACTTGAAACTCACCCCGAGCGGAGCGCGTATTCTGGGTGCAATTCTGGCTCAAGTCGAGTGGAAGCTCGAACAGGCGACGCACGCAGGTCACGAGTAATATGATCCCGCCTGTTTGTTGCCCAACCGAAGCTACTCGCTTTTCTGGATGGACTCATCGAAGACGTGATAACCGGGGTTGGGTGGAAAGAGAGAGGCCAACAGGTCCATGCGGCGGCGCAATTGGGCGACGGGAAGATGCTCGGGGCCAACGCGGATTTGCACGTCGTGCCAGAGTCCGTGCACGTATTCGGCTGCGGTGCTTGCAAAGGATATGTCGCGGTAGCGCTCGAATTGCACGCGCACGCGGCGTCCCGAGCGGCTGGCCAGATAGGTCTGCTTGGCATTCAAAGCTTCTTCATCGATTTCACCACGCACTCCGTGCCGGACTTCCTCCTCCAAGAGTTGGCTGTAGGCATCAAGCTCAGAGGAGGTAAGGCGCGGCCGAAGCAACTCCGCCACGCTTCCGAGCAGCTCGAATCCCGTATCGTGGGCGTCAAGCTCACGGCTGGCGAGAAGCACGTTGATGCGCGCCGGCGTCTCGATCCATGCGGCCGTGTGCGCGTCGCCTTTGGGTTTCTGCCGGCAGATCATGTCGCCTGTTTCCTGGCAGGCAATGTACGCCACCACCAGCACGCGGATTTTTCCCAGGCGATGGGCGATCGCCGCGGGCACGGCCTGCACGGGCTCACGCACCATCGTGCGCTCTTCGGCCGGACTGAGTGTTACTGCGGAATGAAGTTCCCATTCGTGGGCGAGGCGGGAAAGCGGAGAAAGATTCCCATCAACGTATTCGCTTACGGGAGTCGGGTCCTTCGGGTAAGTCGGGGCAAGTTCCAAATCGCACCATTCCAAGGGCAGGCCACAGCAACACGCGCATTCCGGCCTCGTAAATATTGTGCGGAAATTCTCGGCCCCTGTCCAGCGCCGTCTTGGCCGCTACAGCCACGCCGAACTGTATTCGGCCGCAGCAAGCATTCCGCCATCCACAAGGTGGGCGATGCCTGTAATTCCCTCGCTGTCGTCCGAAACCAGATAGAGAGCCGCGCGCGCCACGTCCTCGGGAGTAAGAAATCGGCCCAGCGGGACGCGCGTCTGGCGCTCGCGAATGAGCGCTTCCGGGTCCGCGCTGCTTGAGATATGCTCGCGAAACGCCGGAGTATCCGTGATGCCCGGGCACAAGCAGTTTACCCGGATGTGGTCAGCGCCATAATCGAGGGCGAGCGACTTGGTGAGCAATACCACCGCCCCTTTTGATGCGACGTAGCCGGGCGTTCGCAATTGGCCCACGAGTCCGCTGATGGAGCCCATGTTCAGAATCACTCCGCCCCCCTGCCTGCGCATGATGGGCACCGCATACTTCACGCCGAAGAAAATCGATTTCAGGTTTACGGCGAAAAGGTGATCCCATTCGGCTTCGGATGTCTCTTCCACGCGTTTGACCTGAGGATATCCGGCGTTATTGAACAGAATATCGACTCGCCCCCATCGCCCCACGGTTTCATCCACGGTTTTCTTAACCTGATCTTCTTTTGAGACGTCGGTTAACGCGAAGCTTGCCTCGCCGCCCGCGTTTTCAATCATGCTGATGGTTTCTCGGCCCATCTCCGCACGAATGTCCGCGACCGTCACTCTGGCCCCTTCCTTGGCAAACAGCACCGCGCTCGCCCGCCCGATGCCTCGCGCCGCACCCGTGACAATTGCCACCTTTCCCGCCAGCTTCATGTTGCCCCTCCGCGCGCCCATTTCAATTTCCGTTATTTCGGCATTTCAGGAATCATGCGCCCAGGCCTAATACTATACAAATCGGAATTCAACCAGCGGGAAAATTTGGAGCTGGAGATCATCCGTGCGGGTCGAACATCGTCCTGAGCCATTGCGGTCGGGGCCTCAGTGGAAGATTCAAGACACCGGGCAAATGGGGTAGAATGCAAAATGTCAAAGCGTGCGCCAAGCAGTCAGAGAAGTGGCGGCAGAGCCGCTGAGTGGTCCCGTTGCATGAACCTGGTGATGCGAATCGCGTTGATTGTGCTGTGCGCTCTTGCGCTGGTGTACGCAGTGGATTACGCGGCGCTACGCATTCCCATTCCGAAAGGCCGCGCCCAGTACGGCGCGGTCACGGTTCGACCCTACTACGACGTGGGGTTGAAGAGCGGCAAGTCGGAATTCTATTTTCTCGATCCTCGGAAGCAGACCTGCGTGAACTCTCTATTCCCTCACCTGGGCTACAACCCTTGTTGGTATGTCCGCAAGCACGCCCGGCAGCGAATCTCGATGTAAACAGGAATTCCGAGTTCCGGCGCGGACTGGAGTGGCGGGCGCCGTTTAACGCGCGGCGAGCTTCTTGGCCACCGTCAGCACCACATCGCG
>JASHSC010000497.1 GCA_030036915.1 Terriglobia bacterium | reverse complement strand
TTTCGAAAGTGAACACGTCATTCTGGACGAAGGCGTCTATGTGAACTGCAAGTTCAAGAATTGCAGCCTGGAATATTCCGGCGGAGACGTCTATGTCCAGAACTGCCAGGGTGAAGGCTGCCAGCTCATCTGGCGAGGCTCCGCGCAACGCACGGTCCTGCTTCTGCAAAGCCTGGGACTGATGGTTCCGCCATCGCCACCTCCAAGCAATGGCCCCACCAGCCGCGTACAGTAATTCCGGTGTTTCATTTCAATTCAATTTCCTTGCCTTTTCAGCACCAAAACCTTTATATTCAATCGTTTGAGCCCAGGAATTTTCCAGCGATGAGGGTCCCCTTTTGCCCAAGCCGAACTCGCCCCACATCTTCGTCACTTTGGCCGCGCCCACGCTCAGCGCCATGGAAGCTCTAGCCACGCATGTGTCCGGCGTGCCGGTGGGCTACGAACTGCGCCTTGATTACCTCCAGGATTTTTCACAGTTTGAATCGCAGCTCCACCAGATGTTGATACGCCTGCATTCTCCCCAGATCATCGCCACATGCCGATTGACGGTGGCTGGCGGCATGATGCGGGGATCGGTGACCAGGCAAATCGAGATTCTCGCGGCCGCAGTTCGCGCGGGCTGCCAATGGGTGGACGTTGAAATCGAAAGCGTGCAGAAAAGAGGTGCGGCGATTCTGCGCGAATTCCGGCCCGCCAATGTCATTGTTTCGTATCACGACTTCCAGAAAACCTCATCCCTTGGCGGCGTCTATCGTCGCCTGGTGCGATTGCCCGTGCAGATAGTGAAAATTGCCACGCATGCGCGCTATCTTCGCGATAACCTTCAGGTTCGGCGCACGCTGAAGGCACATCGCCGGCAAAATCCGAGACTGGTGGCGTTGGCCATGGGCGCCTCGGGAATTCCCTCGCGACTGCTCTCGCTTTTGTGGGGCTCGGCCTTCACTTACGCTGCGCCTCTCAATCATTCGCCTGCCGCGGCGGGGCAGATTTCCGTCGAAGTGATGCGCACCGTCTATCGCGTGGAGCGCCTGGACAGCCACACGCACCCCTATGCGGTTTTAGGCTCTCACGCCGCCATATCGCTCTCGCCGGCCATGCAGAACGCGGCATTTCAAGCCAAGCATGTGAACGCGGTCTTCCTTCCCTGCCAGACGAGTCAGCTTGGGGACTTCCTCACCTTCGCGCGCCAAGTGGAATTGCGGGGATTCGCGGTGACCATGCCCTTCAAGCGTGCCATCGTGCGCGCACTCGACTGGGTTGACCCGCTGGCGCATCGCATTGGCGCGTGCAACACGGTGGCGATGCAGCAAGGGCGCTGGCTCGGCTGGAATACGGACGCCGCCGCAGTGGTGGAAGTCCTCACCAAACGACTGCGTCTGGCGGGCAGCCGGATATTGATTCTGGGCGCGGGCGGAGCGGCGCGGGCCGCGGCCTATGCCGTGCGCGCCGAAGGAGCTGAAGTAGTGATCACGGCGCGGCGAGAGGCGGCGGCGCGAAGCCTGGCGCGCGGACTGGCAGCGCAAGTCGTTCCTTGGGAAAGCGCCGAGAGCCTGGAAGTGGACGCTGTCATCAACGCCACACCGGTGGGAATGTATCCGCATACCGACGCCGCACCCATTGACCTGGCGCGCCTGCGCGTGCGCGTGGTCTTCGATATGGTCTACTTCCCGCTCGACACCCGCTTCCTGAACGAAGCGCGCGGCCGCGGCCTGACCACTATCTCCGGTCTGGAAATGCTCGTAGCCCAAGGCGCGCGCCAGTTCGAAATCTGGACCGGCCTCTCCGCCCCTCGTGCTCTCATGGAGCAAGCCGTGCGCACCGCTCTCGACCATTCGGCTGGGAGCTAGAGGCTACAGAGCCGGTTTCTTGGGTCGGCTTTCGCCGGTCATTGATAACCTGCCCGCTCTCAGTGCTTGTCGGATTCGATATTTCAAGATGACCGCGTTCGGCACTGTGTTTTCATTAATTTCCCAGCTTCGAGGAATGAGAGACCGGGTCCTTGATCCGCTTGGCCCGGAACCGTTCCCCTCGATCAAAGGGTCAACTTTCCAGCTTCAGAAAACGCTCGAACCAGTAGGCTATTTCCGGCCCGTCCGAGCCGTTGTAGGCAATTTGCGCAACCAGCAGCGAGAATGGCTCGACATAGCGAGCCATGGACAGAGGGCCGATGTCCACCGGGTTAAAACCTGCATCGCGGATCAGTCCGGCCGCGGTATCCTTTGCTCCTTCATTGTCCCCACAATAAACCAGGTCCGGCGGCTTTTCCTTTTTGCGGCGCTCAAATACTGGAAACAGCACCTCACTGGGAACGGTGCTGAAGGCGGACACCACGTGCGTTCTCGAGACCTTCGCCGCCAGGGCTTCCGCACCCGAAATGGTGTGCCCGATGACCATATGCGTGTCATCTTCGCTCATGGGCAGGGAGCAGGTCAGCAAAACCTTGCCTGACAAACTACCCGCTTGGCCCAATACCTCATCCACGCGCGACCAGTGAACGGCCAACAAGAGAACATCGGCGCCGCGTCCTGCCTCGGCGGGTGTTCCCGCGCGCGCTTTCCCCCCGGCTTCCCTGGCCAACTGCTCCAGCTTTTGACGGCTGTGCGAATAGCTGAAGACCACCTGATTCCCGGCTCGCGCCAATACCACTCCGAGCCTTCCGCCCATCAATCCCGAGCCAAGAATGCCGATACGCATATGCCCTCCCGCCAAATTATAAGCTGCGCAAAAGCCGGCCACCCCATCTTCTCATGATCGATCAAGCATGCGCGGGGGCGCGTGCTCGATTTGTCCTTGACACCTTCCGTTCCCGTCTGTTACAGTTCGTAACGCTACGAGGCTTAACACAGAAATGCCGGATCGACCCAAAAACCGTCCGAGCAGTCTGGGCCGGCTGGAGCAGTTGCTGATGGACCACATCTGGAGTCGTGGGCCAGCAACGGCGGAGCACTGCCGCGAGGCTCTTCGCCAACGCCATCCGATGAAAGACTCCACGGTCCGCACCGTTTTGCGGCGGCTGGAAGAGAAGGGCTTTCTTCGCCACGAAGTGCAAGGCCGGACTTACCTCTACCGGGCCGTGCAGGAGCGGCGGAACATTGCCGCGCGCGCCGTCCGCCACATTATTGACCGCTTCTGCGGCGGGTCCGCCGAGCAACTGCTGGTGGGCATGGTGGAAGACGAAGTAATTGATCGCGCTGAGCTTCAGCGCCTGGCAAAGAAAATTACCGAGAAAATGAAGAGCCGGTCATGATTTCACCCCTGATCGTTCAGTACTCTCCCGGTTTGATGATTTGCCTGGTGGACGCGGCGACGCGTTCGATCGTTCTGGCTTGCGTCGCGGCCCTGTTGCTGGCCGCATTTCGAATGCGGCAAGTCACACTGCGGTTGGCCGTGTGGACCGGCGTTCTTTACACTTCGCTGGCGATGCCGCTGCTCGTGTGGGTGGCGCCAGGAATCCCAATCCACATTCCGAAGCCACGAGCTGCGTCCGAAACCCCAATCGCTGCACAAACCAGCGCGGCAGGACCGATGAAAGCGGAGCAAGACGGCCGACGGGCGAGTGTCGACTCCTCCATTAAGACCCGGAACGGTCCTTCATCGAGTAACGCCAAAACGGCCGCCACTCAAAGCGCCGGGCAGAGGGGCAACGTTGCCGGCAAACTGTCACGACTTGTACCAAAGCTCACGCTGGAATTGCGGTCGGCCCTCGCGCGGTTGGCACGGTTCGTGACGCTGGGGCGCCTTTTCCCGATCTACATCCTCGGACTCACCGTTCTGATCGCCAGGTTCGTCACCAGCCTCGCCTTGGCAGAGCGGCTGCGCCACGGCTCCAAACGCGTGGACGACCCGCGGGCGCTGCAATTGCTGGAGCGGCACACGTTGACCGCGGGATTGAAGCGTGCCCCGGTATTGGCAGAATCACCACTCGTCAGTGTGCCCCTGACGCTCGGAGTGCGGCGCGCCGCCATCGTCGTTCCAGGCAATTGGCGCGAGTGGCCGAGCGCGAAACTCACCGCCGTGATCGCCCACGAGATTTCACACATCCGGAGGAATGACTCTCGAACGAGGGCTGCGGCTCTGCTGTATCGTTGTTTTTTCTGGTTCAGTCCGCTCGCCTGGTGGCTCGAGCGGCATCTGACAGAATTGGCTGAGCAGGCAAGCGACGAGGCGGCCATTCGCGACGGCGCCGAACCGGCAGAGTACGCGCAAATCCTGCTGAGCTTTTTTGAAATCTCCACAGGCCAAGGGCGGATAAGCTGGCGCGGCATTTCGATGGCGCGCGGAACGCGCGCCGGGAAACGCATCGAAAGAATTCTTGCATCCGTCCCCAAGCCTCCGCCCGTATTCCGAGCCTGGAAGCTGGCGCCGTTGGCTTTTTGCGCCTTTTCGGTCATGTGGCTCACCGCCGCGACGCGCCCGGTGCTGGTCGCACGCTTCGATTCAAGGGCATCGAAGCCGCTCGATCGAAATGTTACGCATTTGGAATTGTTCCACGTGCCCGATGCCGGCATAAACGCGCCGACGCGGGGCCCGCAATCGCTGCCGAGCCCGCCTCGACGTGAGGACCCGCCCATCACCATGGGCATCATCGTCGGGAGCCGGCGCGTCAAGTGGGCGGGAGTCACGGCTGCGATGCTCCCTTTGGTGAAAGCGTCCAAGCCGCACGACGAAGTTTGCATTGTAGATTCCGGCGGCCCAACCTGCGTTGTGGATTTTAGTGACCGGGGCTGTGCTGTAGATCTTGACGTTAAAGACG
>JASHSC010000496.1 GCA_030036915.1 Terriglobia bacterium | reverse complement strand
GCACGCGAGACTTTCGATCGTGTTTCCGCGTATACGCACAATGACACTTTCGTTCCATTGCCGGGCCGCAAAACGTTCACTTCACACTATCACCTCGCAGCTACAATGGATTGGATCCGCCATGATCGCGACAACTCAACGCCGGAATTCGTGACCGTCTTCAAGAAAATGGGGATCAACATCGCCCACCTTATGGATTTTCACACCGACGGCCATCCCATGGATCAAGGCGAAACGCGGTTGAGCGAACTCCGCGATTATTTCGATCTTACACGCCTTTTTTCAGATGAAAACTTTCTGCTGATCCCCGGCGAAGAGTCGTTCCGATACTTCGGCGGGCATTGGGCGATCCTGCTTCCCAAACCTGTGTATTACTTTTTGAACAGGGAACCAAGTCAGCCCTTTGAGGATCATGTGGGTCCCGCTGGCCTCGCGTATCGCCTGGGGAATGCCGAGGAGATGCTGAAGATGATTCACCAGGAGGGAGGATTGGCCTGGCAAACGCATCCGCGCACCAAGGGATCGGTGGGTTTTCCCGATGCCAATAAGAATTCCTTTTTCTTCCGCGATCCGGCCTGGCTGGGAGGGACGTTCAAGGCGATGCCCAGCGATTATTCCACTCCCCGGTTGGGCGAGCGCTCCCTGAACCTTCTTGATGACATGGAAAACTGGGGCGACAGGAAATTTCTGGTGGGCGAAGTGGACGTATTCAAGATCAATCACACGCACGAGCTTTACGGCCACATGAATATCAACTATGTGAAGCTCGAGACAACACCCAGGTATGGTGACTGGTCGGCCCTGATTGCAGCGCTCAAAAGCGGCGATTCCTTTATTACCACGGGTGAAATTCTGATTCGAGATTTTCAAATCAATGGTGTGGCGGCCGGCGGCCTTGCTGCTCTTCGACCCGGCGATCAAATCGAGGCAAATGTAAATTTGCAGTGGACCTTCCCGATCAATTTTTGCGAGGTCGTGTGGGGGGATGGCCTCACGACACATCGGACGATCGTTCCGGAGCACGACTCCGGGCAGTTTGGGGAGAGGCAGTTTCAGATCACAATCAGAGCGCCCGGGGCAAGATGGGCGCGGTTCGCTGTCTGGGATGTGGCGGCCGACGGAGCCCTGACTGAGCCTGTGCGCTTTGACAGCGCCCAATAACGATGGGGTTGGTGCAGGATAATCATCACTGTCGGCCCGATTTGCGTTTTTTGAGGATTAAATCCGAGTAGGAAAGTGGGACAACGTCCGAGGAGGGAATGGCAAAGAGTTTTTGAAACTTTGCCGCCTGGGCCCGGACTTTGCGAATATCGCCGGTTCGCGTCATCGCCTCCACTTCCACGAACGGTCCCAGACCTCGAACATGATCGAGATGAATCTTAACGTTCCCGACGAAATAAATTTCCCGCCGCTTGTCCACAACGGCAAGGGTCTCCAAGGCAGCGGAAAGAATCGCCCGCACGGAGTTGCGGCGCGGGAGGAGCATCATTTCAACGGCGGAGCGCCGGGCGCGCGCGGAGTTGGTGCGGCGGTAGAAAATGAGTGAGTTTTCAATGCGGCCTTCCCGAATCTTCAATCGTCCCGCCGGAACGCGGAAATAGGTATCCACCTGGTGGTCCGTCCCTAGGAAGCGGGCGTGGTAACGCTTCAAAACGGCGCGAATGTGAGTGGCATCGCGAAGAAAAGCCTTGAACTCGAAGTTGAGGACTTTCATGGGTACGAATCCCCGCATCGAAGTTTACACTTAGAATTTGTAGATGTTAGTGACCCAGCCTTTGTGAACCTCTCCCCCCGTGTGAACAGGGATCCTCTTTGGGTGGAAGGGCAAGCGAGGCTTATTCTCTCACGAGTGCCGGCGAATGAAAACGATAATACGAACCCGATGGAATGTAACCCCGCGTGAAGCGGTGCGGCGGCAGCGGGTGTGGCGGGAGAAGGTTGAACCGTATGATCGCTTTGGGCGATTGCAATACGTCGCGGGCGCTGATGTGGCATTTGATCCGCAAACCGACACGGCGTTTGCCGGCGTGCTTGTCTATCGTTTTCCGGAACTCACCGAGGTGGAGCGGCAAATGGCGCAGCGCAAGCTGCGTTTCCCGTATGTGCCGGGACTGCTTTCATTCCGTGAATGTCCGGTTCTGCTGGCTGCCTTGGCGAAATTGCGCGCCGAACCGGGCTTGATTCTGGTTGATGGGCACGGGTGGGCGCATCCCCGGCGATTTGGAATCGCCTGCCACCTGGGCGTGGTTCTTGACGTGCCCACTATTGGATGCGCCAAGTCCATTTTGGTGGGGGAAGCGGCTGAACCGGGTGTCCATGCCGGGTCTCGATCGTCCTTAATAGATCACGGCGAAAAAGTCGGCGTGGTGCTCCGCACTCGCGACAACGTTAACCCTATTTACGTCAGCATCGGACACCGCGTATCGCTCAATTCCGCCGTGCGCATCGTGACGCGCTGCATTGATGGTTTTCGCATCCCCAAACCGACACGCGAGGCGGACCATTGGGTGAGGAATCTGCGACGAGCGTTTCAAGAACAGAATAAGAAATCCGTCTTCGGCGATCGAAGGGGTCGGCGAGTCCTGACTGAACATTGAGGATCGACATCTGATGAGCAAGCCTCTGGATAGTTCGTCCGATGATTTGGAGAAGGCGCGAACAGGCCTCTGTTTCACCTGCCGGTTCGCCCGGAGGGTGCACACAGATCGGCGTGCGACTTTTTACCAGTGCCAACGCTCTATAACAGATCCGCGCTATTCAAAATACCCCCGTCTCCCCGTAATTCAATGCCCAGGATATGAAAGGACGGAAGAACCAATGGAGTCGCGGGGTTGACGTCCTGGATGGTCAATTGCTGCTCGCAAGGCACTTGGGGAGACGGTCTCCAGGCATCCAACGGGCATCAAACTAGATGGAGAGACTAAGAGGTCTCCCGGGGGAAGCAATGAGATGGAGCAGTGTGTTTCGCAAATGGGTTGGTTTTTTCACTTTGGGATTTCTGGTTGCCCTTCCGGCGATGGGAACGGAGGCTCCTACTGTTGTGCGGAAAGAAATTGCACAAGTCACAGTAACCGTGCGAACGCACGCGGCTGCACCATTTCCTGGGCTGAGTCCGGAAGACATCCGTGTTTATGAAAACAATCGAAGCCGGCCAGTGGTGTCGTGGGTGGCCGCCGACGCGAATTCGAAACCGTTGGATTTGAGCGTCGTTGTGGATGATTCCGTCAAAGCGACGCTCAGCTTGCAATATCACGATCTGGGGAATTTTCTTCAGGATTTGCCCCGGGGGACTCGCGTACGGGTAGCCTTCGCGCACTTCGGCGGTAATCAAGTGGTTCAGGGTTTTACGTCTGACTACCGTCAAGCGGCGGCGGCTTTGCGCCTTCCCGTGGGTGCCACAGAGGCTGGAGGCAGTATTTTCCAGTCTGTGTCAGACCTTCTCGCGAAATGGCCCCAGGACGGGAACCGGCGCGTTTTGCTGGTCATCAGCGATGGCATCGACATAAACCAGGGATTTATCGAGTCGCAACCCGACCTGAATACTGAGTTGCAACGTGCAATCGATCTGGCGCAAAAGACCGAAGTTCCCGTCTATACGATTTTTGCGCGCGGGCCGGGGGCTCTTGAACAGAACTTGTTCCTGCTTAATAACGGCCAGAGCTGTTTATTGCGGCTGGCCACGGAGAGCGGCGGCCAGGCATTCTTCCAGGGAACCTATACCCCCTTGGCTTTCGCGCCTTACCTGGCACAAATCTCCAATGATTTGCGGCACGAGTATTTCCTGACATTCAAACCATTGCAGGGGCTTACGGCGGGTTATCAGAATATGCGGGTCAGCACAGAGATTCCGCGGGTTCGCCTTGCAGCACCGGCTCGCATTTTCGTGCCGACGGTGGGGTAATTGGCGGCTGCAATTTTTCTTGCACCGGGGCGCTTGGCTTTTGGCGCAATCGAGTACAATAAATCTGGCCGGTTGAGGCAAACTTTCAATCTGTGCGGGCATACCCAGGAGGCATCATGAATTTCCCAGTGGGAGCTGAAGACGTCAAGGTTGTTCACGGGCGCAGCACGGGTCTTCAGGTGGTGTGCGTTTGCGGTTGCGTCAACTTCAATTACCTCGACCCGCAGGACACCGTGTGGCGATGCCGGAACTGCACCCGCATTCTAAGCAATGATTTCCCGCGCCTGCTGGAGAGTGCAGTGGCCAGAGAGAAACAGGCTGTACCGGCTTCGCCACCACCTCCAGCGTCCTAAGGATTGCACCGTCCTCAATCTTAATCGGATTAATCATTAGGTGGGGGAGACGAATCCTGCGGCGGCGTAGCTATGGGGAGTGGTGGTTCGGTGCGCGGGCCATTCCCTGCGTTTCTTGCCTTCATCATGCAATTCCTTACGATGGCGTAAGCGGTGGGGTTTTTGGGGTCGATGTCCAGTACTTCCTGGAAAGGATGCAAAGCCTTATCGCAACCCCCTTCGCGATAATAAATGGCGCCGGTGTTATTGAGCTCCTTGATTTTCTCTTTCTCGGCGTCCGTCAACTCCGTGTGGGAGCCTGAATGTTGGCCATCGGGGGCTGGAGAGCTGGATACTGCTTTAGGCGGTTCTGACGTCTGTCCTCCAGGGCTAGAAATCACCGGAGCGGGTGAAGGTTCGGCTGGCATAGCCGAGGGGATGGGTGAATTGTTCTTAGTTGCGCGCCAGGACTGATAATACTTCCATCCCGCCAACGTTCCGCCCATCAAGATGATTACCAGAGCCAGCCTCAAGAGTTTACCTGGGGGAAATTGATGGGTGGGAGGTCCACCTCGGGTCGGAGCTCGATATGCCGTTCGGTCAACGGAAGGACCCACCGGGCCTGTGGCAGGAGAAGGAGCGATTCGCTGCGGAGGCAATGAGGCACGGCCGGGTGGGGGGACGGGAATATTTTTTTCCGCGCCGAATGATGCCTCGGCTGTGCTCAACGATTCCCAATCAATCTTTCGGGTAGAAACCGTAGTGCTGCCACGGGCTTTTTTGATGGCAGCAGCCATTTCCGCTCCGGTGGCAAAGCGCTTATCGCGATCCTTGTCCATCGCCTTCATGACAATTGCGGAGACGCTTTCCGGAATCGCCAGTTCCGGCTTTATCTGGTGCGGCGACTGGGCCGGAGTGTGGAGGTGTTGCAGGAACATCTCCACAGTTGTTTCGCCGGTGAATGGGAGCTCACCCGTTAGCATGCGGTACATGACAATCCCGAGCGAATAGAGATCGGAGCGGCCATCGATATCCGTTCCTTTCTTACCCATAACCTGCTCGGGAGACATGTACTCCGGCGTGCCAATCACCATTCCAGTCTGCGTCAGTCCCTTCGCGCCCGATGCTGCTTCCTGGCGCAGGCGTGAAATTCCAAAGTCCAGGATCTTGGCGAGCGGTGGTCCCTCGCGCTGGGCGATGAGGACGATGTTGTCGGGCTTAATGTCGCGATGAATCAGGCCAAGCTTGTGCGCGGCATCGAGGGCTTCGCAGACGTGGAGGGTAATGTCGAGCACCAGGGTGACGGGTAGCGCTCCCACGCGCTCAATCAACGTTTTGAGCGTGTCGCCCACCACTAATTCCATGGCGATGAAAGGCAGGCCGTCTTCGGCAATGTCCAGATCATCCACACGGACCGCGTTGGGGTGATTCAACTTGCGCGCCATGATCGCTTCATTCCTGAAGCGGCCCATAAATTCCGAGTCGCGCGCAAGGTCGGGCCGGATGACCTTGAGGGCGCGCAACTCATCGAGCAGTTCGTGATGGGCTTTGTAAACCACTGCCATTCCGCCCTCGCCCAGGCGCGCTTGAATGCGGTATTTGCCTTTAACCACCGTTCCGATTTGCCACAGGGTGCTTTCATGCAGCGGAGCCCCATCCTTTGGGCATATGGCGTAATCGTCCGGATATGTAGCCTTGCATTCGGGGCAGCTTTTCATTGTCGCTTAGGGAGCACAGCATCCCATCATCGCAAGAGTATACCACAGCACGAGTCGAGTCATATCAACCTTTTAAATACTGTTCATCATGTAGATACAAAAAGGGTTGTGTGGATTTGCTCAAAGCGCTCGTCTGGCTCGCCGAGACGGACGCTGCCGGGAGCCGCCCAATCCAACTGTCTGTTGATGAACCTAGCGCCAGATCATCGAAAGCCTCCGCCTTTGCCGGAGGATGATTACTCGAGATGACAGTAGATTTCTAATCAGTGCAACTGTCCCGTTTGATACGTGACAATCGCCTGCTGAATCTGGAAATCGTACTTGGCGTTCGTGTTGTCAATCTGCGCCTGAGTGAGGTTCAACTGTGCATCCGACAACTCCACGATTGAAGCAAGGCTGAGCTTGTACCGTCCTTGGGAAAGGTCGAGCGCCAGGTTGGCCTGTTTGAGCAGTTGAGCTGTAACATCAAGGTTTTGGTACGCCGTCACCGCATTGGCCCA
>JASHSC010000495.1 GCA_030036915.1 Terriglobia bacterium | reverse complement strand
CACTTTTCGACGATGGCTTCGTAAAGCAGCTTGCCTTTGTATCGATGGTGCTCTGAAAAATGCAGGCGCATCAATTTAGCCGGTTGGTAGGCTGACATCTGTACCTCCATGAGGCTGACCTCTGACCAATCGGGTGAACTCCACGTCCGAAACGACAATTAGTGCGTCTTCGACCATTTCCTCAATGGCCTCTGCGCCCTTGCTTATCTTTTCTTCGCTATCGATGACGGCAATCATGACCGGAAGGTCGTGCGAATGGTGAAAACGTTTCTCCTTGTGCGTGTGGCCTTTCGCTCCATATCCGAGGATACCTCGGTAGACTGTGGCTCCCGATATATCCATCATGTGCAATCGCTTCACGATGGCGTCGTAAAGTGGCTGTTCGTGCCACTTGTCCGCCTCACCTAAATAGATACGGAGAAGTTTGGCCTTCCCGCTCTTTCGATCATGGGGTAATTTGGGATCAGGTTTCTTTCCCTGCCTCGCGACCTTAACGACATTGGTGTCTTGAATTTCGATCACACCATCGGTCACGAGTTCATATAACGTCGGCATCAACTCTTCAACTTTTTCAGGTGATTCCGTAAACTCGATCAGAATTGGCAAATGTTCACTGAGCAATTCGACCCCAGCTGTGTGCATGAATTTGTGTGCGCCAAAACCCGCCATCGCGCTAAACGCCGTGGCGCCTGACACGCCCTTATGCAGTAGGTAAGTAAGGATTGCCTGGTATAAAGGAACCAGTTCGTGGCGTGTATCTTCGTTCACATATATACAGACCTTCCGCGCGGGGCCTTTGGATAACATCCGTCCTCCCAATTCTTAAATGCTAGCGATGACCTGCAATGAAAGAGCCACTCCACACGGCCAGATATCCGAGAAAAACGCTTCCCACGATGTTCAAAAGTCCGAGCCATTGTCCGCCATCGCGCACCGCCCGGTACGATTCGTATTCGAAGCTCGAAAAGGTTGTGTACCCACCAAGAAATCCCACTACCAAAGCTAAGCGCCAGTACGGATCAAGATGCCACGTTTCTGTTAGCAGTGTCATAAGCAGGCCGATCAAGAATGAACCGCTGACATTGATAAAGAGGGTGCCGAGAGGAAAAAGGCCTCCATAGCGTGCCATAATCAGCGCTCCCACGATGTAGCGTGTCACTGCTCCAATGCCACCCCCTGTGAATACGATCAAATACCGCAAATGACTCCACCTCCCTCATAATTTTGTGCCCCCTCTTCACAGCTTCGGACCCATCAGCCCGGCAGATTAGTCGGCCGGTGTCCAGACTCTGAGGTCATGCTCTAGTCAACCAAGTTAGCGACTCACGCGGAGCCAAGTGTTCAGCGTCTGAACCTTTGAATTCTTTCGCAGCAGTCGCCGTTTTTGCAGGGGTTTCCCGAATTTCATTCTGACGGATCTCTGAATCTGGGGCAATCCTTAAAATATAGTGATCTGAGCGCGCCAATGTTGTCTGAAAAGGTCGAAAGGATGTTATTGGGCGAGCAAGCTTGTGACCTCTATTTCTAAATTTTCAAGGCGACTGAGTGCTGCTGCCACCGCTGCGGATCCAGATGCGCGAGCCTCTCGCGCATGGGTTAGTGCCTCTTCCGCAACCCGGCTGATTTCACGCAGCAGCCTTCGGACCTCCACCTCCAGGCGGCTGCGACTCTCCTGAATGCGGTTAAGAACGTCATTCTGCACACGAGAGCAGTTTACTTCAAGAAGCTGGCTCAGAAACTCGCGCGCGTCCTTTTCAATGACACCTCGGAGGCCTGCCAGACCGAGAAATAAGTCCGCCAACCAGCGTATCGGGGACGCAGGCGCTGCGATCCCGATCATATCCCGAAACTGGAACTCCGAGCGTTTTCGAAAGCCTGTCTCTGGGTCCAGGGCATGAGGCAGGCGTGCCAATTCAGGAATACCCGCTTGGGAAAGATTCTTAAGAAATTCGTTCGCCATTTGGACGAACCGACCTGCGGCACGGCGGTATTCCGCCTCGCCTTCCTGCTGCTCGATCTCCAGCCAGGGAACTACATGCAGTTCTACTATTTTCTGGGCCGCCCCCATGGTGCTCCGTCGATACGCTGGCCCAAACCTCTCCTTGACGCTGTTTATAGCCTGATTGAACTCGTCTTCTATCGCTGGCCAGCTCGAGGCAACGAACCCTTTATGCCTGCTGACAAACAGGTCGGAGAGGTGACGTTGTTCAGCCATCCAGAGGAACTCGATCTCTCTGATCGAACGATCCGCATCCGAAATCGTTGCCTTCATCACGGAGATCCTCCGCTCGGACTCCTCAATAGGTCGCGTAAGCGCTTCGCGCTCCTCCGTAACGATCGCAAGCAACTGCTCGCTCAGCCGCAATATGCCCCGTTCATACGCAGCGTGAATGATCTGACGCCCAGACTCCTGAACAAGCCGCTCCAACGCATTTAGAAGCTTGCCCCAGTCACGCTGAGGCCCATGATTTAGAAGGCGTTCCGACGCGCTGATCTCAAAGATAGCTCCCACCGTTCGACCCAACCGTTTTTCAAGAACTCTTTGTGTAAACTCAACGGCGGCTGCCTTCTCCGCGTCGGTCGTGCGATCCGCCTTATTTAGCACGACGATCAGGTTCCGGACCTGCCGGCCTACTGCCTCGACCATCGCAAGTTCCTCTCCCGCGAGTGGTGGGTCCGCACCAACAACAACTAAAGCCGCGTCAATATGCGGAATGAAAGCTTGTGTTGCTGCTGTATTGCCTTGCCACACCGATCCTAAACCCGGCGTGTCAACCAGACACATTCCGGTCGCGAGAAGGGCATTTGGGACATAAGCCTCAGCTCCTCACACCCCTTTCTTGTTTTCTGGATTTTGCTCTTCTGAAACGTATTGATCGAGGTCCTGGATCTCGATATCTTGCCACGATGAATCCTGAAACTGAACACGTCCCTTTTTCGTTGGTCCGTACCGGATCATCGTCGGAACAGTCGTGACCGGAACGAATCCGACAGGAAGAATGCGCTCACCTAACAGTGCGTTGATTAAGGTTGATTTCCCTCTTTTAAACTGACCGATACAAGCAAGGTAAAATCTGCCTTCAGACAGGCGAGCGGCCAGAACCCGACTGTCCGCCGCAACATTTTTCGCCCCCAACTCGTCACCCAAATCCGCCAACTGAAGGAGTTTGGATGTGTCGTCTGTTTCGCCTTTGACGACAGACTGTGCAAAAGCTCTTTCACCAAACTCCACGCCGGCTGTGACTGAGTTATGATTCGCGTCGCCTCTCATATGCAGCTCTCGTGACATTTCATGCCGGGATATACTCATGCCCCCTCGGTCCTTTATACAACGTCGTGACATTCAACAGAGCAATGGGGGCTCTTTTGGTCATCAAACCATGTCGTTCAGAACGCCAGCGCACTCGACGAACACTATGCAGGTGAAAGTTCTCCAGTTCGCAAGATGCTCTTAAGTTGATCCTGAAGCTTGGCGTCGATAGGGAGGCTCGAGACTTTTGCGGCGGTCGTCTCGAAAGGATATGACTGTGATTTTAGCTCAACCTTTCCGTTCTCCCATATCGCGTATCGAGCTTCTGGACCTCCCGCTTTGGGTTGCCCCAAGCTCCCGGGATTGGCCACGACTCGGTGTCCTATCATCCGTAACGCAGGAACATGTGTGTGGCCCACGAGAATAACGTCCGCGCCGGTCTCCTCGGCCTCGTTGGCCCATTGAGGAGAGTCCGCTTCACAGTAACCAAATAGCGGGCTGGAAGGTAAAGCGTGACACAAATAGAACTTTGTACCCTGCCGTCTCACCTCTACATAAAGTGGCAGGTGACGGAGATAGTGCTTCTGACCGAAGGTCAAAACCGAGTCCGAATAACGTCTCGTCGCCTCCGCCATATCCCGAAAGGCAGGGGAGCATTTTGGATCTTTGTTATACCCAATGGAGTAGTCGTGGTTTCCGCATACTACGAGAGTTGCCGTGGACCGGATGAAGTCGATTACGGCGCCAGGATCGGGTCCATAATTAACGAGGTCACCTAAAACCCAAAGCTCGTCGTATTTCTCATCGATCGCCGTTAGGGCCTCGAAGTTCCCGTGGATGTCGGACAGAATTAATATACGCATGACTCGGCTTTCGATTATGAGACGAGATTCCCCGAGAATTTATCGGGGTTGACCCTTAAGAGATTTCTTCGGCCTATAGAGGATTCCATGTGCCTTTTCTAGAGTCACCATTTTCCTTAGCAGATTCACTATCCTGAGCCGAGGTTTTAAGAGGAGGGGGTAAGAAGGCGTCTACCACATGCCAGAGAGAGTTGACCCCCAGCCTCGTCAGGCGCCAAAAATACAAAAACTCCTGAGCACCTGTCGGCCTCCAGGAGTTATCAACCCGAGGAAACGGGTGGTTTGGGGCGAACTCCATCACCTAAGTCATCTAATTTATATCACATTCCAACGGTCCTACGGAATACAAATACGACTTGAACCGCGATTCAGTTGATGTCCGCGAGAATGCTCGTAACACAGGATCGGCTTCTCTACCACCATCAAGACGATGGTTAAGTTCGATTCCTAACGGTACCAATCCTTGCGCGTCAGTGGCAAGCAACTGTCTCCATGATTGGGTTTGCTGAGCAGAGTCTGATACAAATCATATCGGCCGGCATTGAATCTGAAAGCCGCGCCCGACATATATAAACGCCATATTCGACACATAACATCGCCAACTATCGCGCGCGCCTCGTGGGACTTTGCTTCGAGTCGACGGACCCATTGCCTCAGAGTCAGAACGTAATGTTCACGCAAATTTTCGACATCCCTAACCTCGAATTGCCCCTCCTCAGCCGCGCGAAGTGTCTCGTTAATGGGAACAATTTCCCCGTCTGGAAAGACATATTTCTCCCCAAAGCCGGGACCACTTTCTTTAAGGACAGACGATGTCCCTATTCCATGATTCAGGAAAACTCCTCCCGGACGTAATAGCTGCCAGGCGCGCCCGAAGTACTCGGGCAACAAAGATGCGCCCACGTGCTCAAACATTCCCACGCTGACTATTTTGTCAAATTGCCTATTCCGATCCAGGTCGCGGTAATCACAGACCTCGACCGTACACCTGTCGGACAGCCCTGACTGGTCTAATTTTTCACGCGCCCATTCGGCTTGAGGAGCACTGAGCGTGATCCCCAGTCCCCGGACACCGTAATTCCTTGCCGCGTGAATGAGCAGGCCGCCCCAACCGCAACCAAGGTCGAGAAGATTCTCGCCGTGCTTGAGTCGAAGCTTTCTGCAAATATAATCGAGCTTCTGCGCCTGGGCGGTGTCGATGTCATCATCGAAGGATTCAAAGTATGCGCAGGAATACACCATCGACCTATCCAACCACAGTGAGTAGAAATCGTTCGAGACGTTGTAATGAAACGCTACTGCCAGGCGATCTCGCTCTTTTGAATGGACGGCCCCGGGCAGGTCCAGTCTCCATTTGCCGCGGTCTGCGTTCTCGTTCGCAGGCAACCTTACGAGGAAGTTAGTGTAACGCAGCTTTTCGGCAATACCGTGTTTGCGTGTCATGAGGAATTCCGCGAAGTCGACCGCGCATTCCACATTACCTTCGATATCGAAGTCATCGTAAATAAACGCCTCTCCGAGCGCCAATTCACTTGATGAAAAGAACATTCTCCTCAAGGCGCTCGGGCGCCGAATCAACAGGATGAAATTCGGCGATTGGGTTTCTCCCCACAAGGTCCCATCCCACAACCTCACGGCAAATTTGTGACGATCATATTCAGCCGTAAGCTGCTCCAAAAAGCGAATACTCGTAACGACTGCTTGTTCAGTCGACAACGCAACTTGCCCATCCATTTCATTCCACCTCCCTCGTGGAGTTAAGCTTCTTTCCGGACCTTGAATTGGTTTTCTCTCAAGCGCGGCGAGGCACACACGCCCTTTGGTCCCCAAACCGACGTCCGCTTGTCAATTCAAGTGAAATTTAAGATTGTCTGAAGCAAAGAAAGGGGAGGAACTCTGGGCTTTCCGGCGCGAGGGAGAGTGCTAAATACTCCATGCGACCCAGCGGGAAGGCGCCGAGACTCCTGTCCACCTTTCGGATATCAGGAGTCATCAACCCCGAGTTGGGGGTGGTTTGGGCGAACTCCATCACCTTGTTCTTAGTCACTCCATATTGGGGCTCCCTTCTTCCTCGAATTCTCCCGTGGACCTAAATTCGGAAAACTATTTCTGGCCGGGTTCGGCATCTACTCGGGGCGTCATATATAGCGCCCGAGAACGAGTACTCCTATCAAAGACAGCAAAACGTACGCCACATAAACGTTTAACTTCCCATGGTGCATTCTGGCAAAGGCAGCCGCCACTCTCATGGTCATTCTTTGGATCGGTCCGTAGAAAATCCGGTCCAACAAGTGGACCTCCAGAATCAATTTCTTGATAGCCATTCGAAAATGTTTCGCCACCATTTCGCTGCTGTCCTCCACCTCGGTAGGATGAAAGATCGCATTGAAAGTCACTCGCACAGGGTTCGAAAACCCTGTTGCGGTATAAGTCAGTTCCGGGGGTAGTGGACGTAGACCTCCAGCCCAAATAGGTTTGCGGACGGCGCCCCCGTGGTTTCGCCCCCACCATCGAACCAAAATAAACGTCAAGCCCAGGAGACAGACCAAGACCACGACGGTATAGCTTGTGGACATTGCGAAAACAACAGGGTTCGATGTACCTCCTCGATGCAGAACAACCAATCCCGGCCCCGGCAAAAAGCCACTTCCTGTTTGGGCGCCCAAATCATGAAACTCCGAGACAAACGCGGGCGGTAATAGCCCACCCGAGCCGGCGTTGAAAAACGGCGGAACCAAAGCGTCCACGGCCGTCGAATGGATCAAGTCGCTCACAGGTCGGTCAAGTACGGAGATCACGTAAGTAGGTAGAATCCCGAGACCCAGGCAAAGCACGGCTAGAAAGCCCATCCCCACTCGCATCGAGCGATTCACACGACCATTCTGCACAGTGCCGTTTGAACGCGATACGCCAAGAAAACTCATTGCATAGACCTTCACAAAACAAGTCACCGCCAGGGCCGCAGTTAAAGCTAAAACTGCCCCGCACAGCGCAAAGATGACTTTGACCCCGGATGGAGGAAGCGTTGCACTCTGCAGGAGCGTTTGCAATGTCAGCCATTCACTGACAAAGCCGTTGAAGGGTGGAAACGCGGATATCGCAAGGACCCCCACCAGGAAAAATCCCCCGATCCATGGCTGGATTTTAAGCAACCCACCCAAGCGGTCCATGTCCCTTGTTCCGGTAGTTGTATCCACAGCGCCGGTACCGTAAAAGAGGAGGGACTTATACGCCGAATGGTTCAGCATGTGGTACAAGGAGGTAATGATTGCGATTCCGGCGAGAAATGGAAGTCGCCCGGCAGCGAATACCAGTCCTGCGCCGAGAGCAGCCACCACAATCCCCATATTCTCGGTAGAGCTTTCCGCAAGCATGGTCTTAAGATCGTTCTCGCGGTTCGCATACAGAATTCCAACCAGAGCGGAAATCGTTCCGATTACCAACATGATCAGCCCAGGGCCCGAGGCAAGAACGGGGACCAAGTCTACATTCAATCGCACGATCCCATAAATTCCCAAGTTAAGCAGCACGCCCGAGAATAAAGCGCAGACGTTGGCCGGAGCAGCGGCGTAGACATCGCGCATCCATCGGTTAAACGGAAAAAGTCCAGCCTTAACACCAAAACCTGCAAAGGAAAGAAGAAAGACTCCCCAGCGTAGACCCGATCCGGCATTAACCCCGCCTGCCCGGAGCGAGGCGAATCCTAAACCACCAGATGCACTTCCCAGTATTAAGAAGGCGAGCGTAACCGCAATGAATCCCGCCTCGCTCATGCCCAACATGAGATAGCCTGCCCCAGGGTTTTCGTCCTTCGATCCTTGAAAATTCGTCAACAGGTAGGCCAGAATTGACATTGCCTCCCAGCCGATGAGAAATGATACGGCATCACCCGCCAAAAGAATGATTGCTACCGACGTCCACAACGCGTGATACACAATGCCGAATGTCCGCAAGTTGAATTGTCCAAGGTAATGGTCGATATAGCGGCGGGTGAAAATGGAAGTTGCTAAATAAATTATGCCTGAAACGAGCAAAAATAGTGACGACACGTGGTCCACGGTAAACGTCAAGGTACCAAGTTCTGGCAGCGTCCAAAGGCTGATCGAATAGCTGGTCCTCATCATCAAACCAGCAATTCCCATCCCGCAAATCACGAGTGATGACAAAGATCCAATCCAAAGAATTCCGCGAGAAGCAGCCCTCGCCGGCAGGACGGCTGAATAGCAGACCCCGACTCCACTCAGGATGAAAAAGCTCAGAATCGCCAATCCCATAGGTCTTATCCTGCCGCTAATTCCGCCAGCCGAAGCTTGGTTCCCTTCTCTTCTTTCGCAGGTTCTCGTCCTGCGGCGAGCAGCAAGGCGTGAAGAATCGCGAGGGGCGGAGGCGGCGCCCCCGGCACTTCGATGTCCACAGGCAAAATGCTCCCAACCCCCGAGCCTGAAAAAATACTTGGACCGAATACGCCACCAGACAGCGCACAGGCTCCCACCGCCATTACGAGCTTTGGAGTGGGCATTGCCTCATAGGTCTCAAGCAACGGCTTCCGCATTTGCTCGGTCACAGGTCCGACGACAAGCAGGATGTCAGCGTTGCGCGGCGTGGGAGTCAGGAAGAAGCCAAGCCGGTGCATGTTGTAATAGGGATTGTTGAGCTGTCTCACTTCGGACAGGCAGGCACCGCAATCTCCCGCATCGACCACGCGGATATGGAGTGACCTCGAGAATCCGCTTGGCCATACTGGCTCCTTCACGCCTTCGGCAAATCTCGCCCATTCGTAGCCACGGTCCCATGCAATCGGCTCGCCTTCGCCGCGCGCGCAGCGGAAACAATGAACGCAACGTCGAAGATCAACACGCACATTCCCGTTTTCGGCCTCAATCGCACCTGTGGGGCAGGTTCCAACCAAGCGCCTTCCTTCTTCTTCCTGAACCTTGCTCATTACGCTCGGGATCCCTGGTGAGACGCCGGCAGCTTCCTCCTTCCGGGCAGGATATCTCGTGGTTACTACGCCGACGCGCAGGCCTTCTAGTACCCACTGCTTTATTTTCAACTGTTCCCCCTATCGGTCGTTTTCCGAGACCGACAACCCAAATGTGGCCAGGATGATCGGGAAGTCCTGAAAGGCGAAGTTCTCGGCCGCTAAGTGGAAGCCGTGCCAATTGACGAACGAGGGAGTGATGAGCCTCAACCGCTTCACCAAGCCGTCTTCCCCAAGTCTCAACCAATGGAATGCCGCACCCCGAGGAGCTTCCGCCCAACCCAGCGCGACTCCTTTGCGAGGTTGAACATCTGCCGCCACCGAGCCTGTCTCCATTAAGGCTGAAACCTGCGCCATGATTCCAACCGATTGCGCGCACTCTGCAAAGAGAACCCGCAAACGCGCAAAACCGTCTCCTTCACTTTCCGTCGGAACCTCAAACGAAACCGCCTCATATCCCTCGTAAGGCTGTGTCTTCCTAAGATCATCTCCGAACCCAGAAGCCCTGGCGATCGGTCCTACCAGACCAAATTCCCTTGACCTCTCCGGCGAAATGATTCCCACGCCCTCAATTCGGTCCAGAAAACTACTTGAATAGCGCAACATCTCATCCAAGTCTTTAACCCGCTGTAGTATGCTTTGGGCGCCTTCAATCGTCTTTAAGCAGTCCGAATTTTCAATATCTCGCGAAAGCCCTCCAGGAACGGCAAGTCCAAATAAGTAACGGTGCCCGGTTAGTGCTCCACAAATCCTGAGCAGATCCTCCTCCATAATGGCAGCCTGACTGGTCGCAACAGATAATCCGGTCGATTCACAGATTTCGTGAATAACCCCCACGTGGTGGCGAAACCTTTCCAACTCCGCAAGGAAAATGCGGAGGACCCGGGCACGCGCTGGAACCCGCACCCTGGAGATGGATTCCACTGCCTGGCAGAAAGCCCAGGCGTGAGCAAAAGCCGTTGTCGCCGCGAACCTCTCAGCCAACAACAGGCAATCGTCCACGCTCTTACCTTCCGCGACTTTCTCTACCCCGCGAAACTTATAGAAGAGTCGCGGAAAGGCGCGAATCACATCCTCGCCCACGGTCTCGAGGAGAAACTGTACAGGTTCTGTGGCTCCAGAAAACACCGGGCCGACCGGCAATGCGAAAGCACCGGGCCCTTCAACAATCCTGCGCAGTTGTGATTCAGGGTCCGGTCTTCGTTCGGCGAGGGCAGCCTGCGGATCGAACGCCCGTCGCATTGGTGCGACAGCCTCTTGCCACAGGTCATTGTGGAGGACAAAGTCACCCAATAAGGGATGCCCTTCGAAAGTAATTCCAAAGAGGTCTTCTACCTCACGCTCATGCCAGTCCGCGGCATGAACCTCAGGGGTAATGCTGGGAAGACATTTGATGTCGATAGAAGGTCGCACCGTGACGTGAGTCCATCCTTCCTGTCGCTCCAAATAGAAGAGGTAACGCACTTCCCAATCTTCATCCATTTCGTCAGCGATTACCCCGGCAAGTCGATAACCCAAGTCAACCACCAGCCACTTCGCCACGGTCGGGAGTATCGCAAAGTCGAGACACCGCAGCTCGCAAACTGGCTTCCTGCGATCCAGCCAGCCCATTACTTGTCCCGGCCATCTCTGCTCAGCCTGGGTTACCGTGTCCGATAGACTTGGCACGCTGCCTA
This sequence comes from Terriglobia bacterium, assembly GCA_030036915.1. Taxonomy (GTDB): domain Bacteria; phylum Acidobacteriota; class Terriglobia; order UBA7540; family UBA7540; genus Bog-366. The sequence goes on along the minus strand of JASHSC010000495.1, from coordinate 7,375 downwards.
ACCTCCAATGATCAATGCCGCCCGCATCAGAAGCTCGTGCAGGGGGGGCGGCACGTAGAGCCCAAAGACTATTACCGGAATTGCAACGATGGCTAACGTCAAAATGCAGGTCCATGGAACGCCCCGGTTCCCTGCGAATTCGATGTTTGATCTGCCCATCACCATCCGATTGATGTGCAGGAGGATTCCGAAAAACGCGATGACCAGGAAGCATGCCAGCAAAGCCACAACCAGATACTTGCCCTGTTCAATCCCCGCTTTCAGAATTGCAAACTCACCAAGAAAAACCGCGAAAGGTGGGGCGCCGGCAATCGCTAATCCTCCGAAAAGTAGCGCGGACCCCGCAATCGGGGACCTTCGAATTAGACCTTTCACCGAAACAATGTCCCGCGTGCCCGTGACCATCAACACAGCCCCGGCGGCGAAAAAACAAAACGACTTTGTAAGCGCGTGCGATACGATTTGATACATGGCTCCATAATGGGCCGCCGCTCCTCCCAGGCCGGCTGCGGTCAGGATAATGCCCATGTGTTCGACCGTCGAAAAAGCGAAGAGCCGCTTGTAGTCGTGAACTTGAATTAAGAGAAAAGCCGCAATGCCTACAGAGAATAAACCGAAAATCAGCGCCCATCGTTCACCTCCAGTGCCAAGAACGACGCGCGCAATAGGTAGAAGGCGGAGGATTACGTAAAGCACGGCAGTTGTCTCGACTCCCGAAAGGAGCGCACACACTGGAGTGGGCGCCTGGCTGTGGGCATCCGGCAACCAAGTGTGCAGCGGGACTAATCCGACTTTGGCCCCAAAACCAACCAATATCGTTAGAAAGGCTGTCTTCATTAGAACGGGAGACATGTGGGGCGCGGCGCTCTGCAGGCCCGCCCAAGTGTAGCTATCTCCGCCGGCTTGGCGCATCGCCCAGAATAAAATCAGAAACCCGAACAGCGCGATTGAAGCCCCGGTAAGAGTTATCATCGCGTATTTCCAAGCTGCCTCTAAAGCCTCTCGACTGCTTTCGAAACCAACCAGCAGGACTGAAAGGAGCGTCGTGAACTCGACGGCGAGCCACGCCACACTTGGACCGACAACTACCGGCACTGCGACCATCGAGAAGATGAATAGGTTTAAGTTGCCGTAATAATGGTAGAGGACGGATTTGTCGTGGGTTGTTCTTGGCATGTACCCAAGCGAATAGAAGCACGCCAGAACACCAACAATCGTGACGAGCAACAAGATTAACGTTCCCAGCGAATCCGCTTCAATCCAGCCGGGAAAGGCGACAAGCTGCCCATTGGCGCTGACTTGGAATGCCACACGAACTGCCAGGGCGAGCAAAACCAGAAACGTCGCCATCGTAATCGGTGCGGCGGCGCGCTTTCCGATTGCGGCGATCCAACACAATACAGCCGCGATTAGAGGGAGGACGATGATGGCGATGAGCGTCAACGCGTTGACTCCTCCTTAAGCGTCGCCAGCGCTCCCACATTCGTCGTTCCAATATTTTCGTGAATCGCCCGGGTTAGAACACCGATTACAAACACCGCAATCAGCACGTCAAACGCAACCACCAGCTCAACGAATAGGTGTAGTTCTGGAGCGATGGCGATGCTGGAGAAAAATGCACCGTTCTCCATCGCAAGCAAGCCCAATAATTGGGGCACTGCTTCGCGCCTCACGGTCAGGATATAAGCTCCGAGCAATAAAGTCGCAACGCCGATGGGGAGATTAACCAGTGCCGGCAGACCCGCGCCGACCTGCAGTAATGGGGCGGCCAGGTAGTAGGCGCTGATCGTCAATCCCAAAGCTATAAGGAGCGAAATCGGAATGTTGAGAGCTTGGGTGATCTCGCGTCGCTTGTACACTTCCTCGCTGATCGTGCGGCGAAGAAGCCACGGGATTATGATTGGCTTGTTAATGAAATTGATGATCCCGACTCCGATCAGGTGCCAGGAAAGTGGGTGCAATCCCAGCAGAACAGCGGACGAGGCCAAAAAAAGTGATTGAAGAATAAAGAAGCGCAAGCATCCCTGGACCTGGCGCGTCGCGACCATTCCAAATGTACTCAGCAAAAAAAAGGCGCCGGCGAGCGCATTCAATTGTGTAAGAATCGTGGCCGCTTGTGTCGAGTAGGTCACCGCGCCTCCATTCGTCCACTTACTTCTATACCGCAAACACCCAGGCAATCATTGCTGCAACGGAAATGACGAACGCTGCACCCAAGAACTCGCTAATTCGGAACAGGCGTAGTTTCGCCAAAGAGCATTCCACCGCAACGAGAGTGAGAACAAAGAAGAATACTTTCGCAAGAACCAGTGGAATGGCAATCGCAAGTTCTCTGACTGCGATCGTGCGAGCCAAACCCCAAGGCGCCACGAGAACATTAAGGAAGATGCAAATCAGCACAAAGAATTTCATTTCCCCACCCCACTTCATCAAAGCCGCGCCGGAGCCCGAATACTCAAGTCCTTTTGATTCGTCGATCATTGCCAATTCGAAGTGACCGGAAGGATTGTCAACCGGGATCCGCCCCCCCTCCGCCAAAATCAGCATGTAGAACGCGAGCATAACTAGAATATGAGTGGGCTCGAAGAAGTTCGAGATGGGATTAACCCACCGTTGTTGGACGATGTAAGGAATTGTCGAACCGGCAACAAACGATACCGTGAAAAAGACGATCATAAAAACAGGTTCGGCAAGAAAGCCAACCAGTCGAGTCCGACTGGCCCCCATTGGGCCGTACGGATTCCCTGTGTCGACTGCCGCCAAAGTCGCGAAGAAGCCGCCCAGCGCTAGAATAAATCCGCCACCCAGCATGTCCCCCATAAAGGCGAAGAAGAGCGGATAACTGGTCAGCACGGGGATCAACAGCGCGACGAATATCGGAGTAACAAAGACGATGACGGGCGTAAAGCGAAATATCCAGGAGCTTTGTTCCGAAATAAACTCGCGCTTGTGAAATAGCTTCCAGATGTCGCGATAAGGTTGGAAGATGCTGGGACCGTGCTTGGATTGGACGATTTCCTTCAGCCGGCTCACCGTCCCAGCCAGCAGCGGGGCGAAGAGCATCACAACGACAACCTGGACAATGTTAAAGACGATCCTGGCAAACATAGGTTGCCCTAGAAACAGAAATGGCCCCTACCCCTTTCGAAGGTAGGAGCCATCAATCCCGCTTTTCTTGGGATGTTTAAAGGTGGAGCTCCATCACCGGACTACGAAAACCAATCTACACTGGTCCACTATGTCTGGCAAGAGAATTCCTGATTTTAGAATCATTGATTTGGTACTACCAAAGGCCGACTCAAGATGTCGTATAACTTCGGGCTTCGCAGGCAACGGATGCCCCTAGCGCAAGGGCCTCTTCCACAATCTGACTCTTCAACGTCAAGCTGCGATACTCTCTCTTTTTCTTTCGGAGAAAAGTACTTAGTGTGCATTCTTAACTACAGGACTATCCGTCACCAAGATGGATTGGTTAATTGAAGCGTCTTGCTCATTTCTGCCCCGAGCCCGCTTCCAATCCAAGGTTGAAGCGTTCGCGGGCGGTCCGCAACGCTTCATGCAACCTGCGTTCCAGGACTTCTCTTGATGGTAACTCCGTCAAGTACTCCGCAACCCGGGTCCCACTCCTTTCAAGCTGCAGCGATTCGACATGCTCTTTAGATTGCCCGCTGGCTTGCGTGGTGGCGAAGTATTTTTCCGGCCGGGCGGGTATAGGTGTTGGCTGCGACGCGCCCCGTGATAGTAATCGAAATGTGATTTGAGCAGTCGGCGCAGAGATGATTCACTGAATACGACGATGTACCCACCGCATCACCGAGCGCATCACCGGGAATAATTCTTAAGGAATTGGCGGCAACCCGAGGCGCGGCGCCGAGTCATCTCCCGTGGTAGACTTCCAATATGCGCGACAAAGACGGCTCGCCGATTCCGCAAGACGTGACGAATCTCTTGCGCCTGGCATCGGAAGGGGACAAGGCCGCTGTAGCCGAATTATTTCAGGCGATCGAGAGAGAACTGCACAAGCTTGCTTCGATTCACATGCGGCGTGAACGGGCAAACCACACGCTGCAGACTACGGCTCTTGTAAACGAAGCCTTCATTCGCCTCATGGGCTCGCGCAGCAGGCAATGGAATGAGCGAACATCCCTCACACGGTGCACGGCGTGGCCAACTTGTTCCTTACTGCACGACTCTGTCTAGTTGTACGCATCTCCACTCGGTCAGTTGGTCGCAACAGGGAAACCCATTGAAGTAATGACAAAAGTGGGCAGATTCGAATCTGTGACCCACGGTTTATCGAACCGAGAGGCTGGCGCGTTTTTGTGCGTGTAAGTTGTTGAAAAGAGGGCCTGGAGGGTTCGAACCCTCGGCCTACGGTTTAGGAATCTATGCAACTTGAGCTATCTCATTGACTTTGCGGTACGGTTGGCAACCCTAAGTCACTGAAAAATAAACTTCGGAACGCTCATGTTGTATCAATTTTGTACTTGTTGGTCAGCCCGCGTGTCGGGCGTTTGCGTCTTAATTGCGGCTGTACTCGCCATTAGACTCGACTCGAGATGTCAGCACATCACAGGTGCTGACTCTGCCCATTAGAGGCAAGGATTTCAGACCGCCTCGCATTTTGTTTACACTAAAGTCAACACAATTTTGTGCTTCATCCGGGTGGGGCCCCAGAATGTCTTAATAGCTCAGCGAGACGCTATTGACCCCTTAGGCTTGCGTGGAGGTCAGGCCGCGGTTTTGCGCGTCGTAGGTATGGGCTTCGATCAGCCTGCCCTGACTGTCCGTGACGCTCAGGATGTTCGAGTTCACGTCGTAGGTAAAACTATATTGCGAGCCGTCGGAGTAAAGGACCTGTGTCAGCCAGGACGAACTGTCGTAGGTCTAGGTGGCCATGGTTCCGACAGTATCCTTCACAGTGGTTGCCTGCGTGGGACTATTGGAGTTGCCGTAGGTAAAGGTTAGGGTGCTACCTCCGGGGCTGGTGACCGATGTCAGCCGATGCAGGCTGTCATAGGCGAGAGTAGTTTGATTGTTATTGCGGTCGATGATGATGGATAGAAGAGTCTGGCGGTTGAAAACTCTCTATGTGCCGTCGGCAAGGGCAATCGTGAATAGCCCCGTCACCGGATTCATCATCAGCTGCGCGGGCACATTGGGCGGAGAGGTGAGCGAGTAGGTGCTCAGCATACTGTTATAGGCAAACTTCCAGCCGCTGCGGTCGCCGCACCGGTAAGGGATATTGTTGTTGGGCCAAACGCAATAGCGCATTGCGCCGATTATGCGCAATTCCTTAAGACGCTGTGTTTAGGTCTATATTTCCTCGACGCCCGCGGGGAGAGGGTGGCAACAATCCCAAAAGGATTGAAAGTATGAAGCCGGACGCAGTAAGAGCTTTTCTCCAAATCGCACGGGGTACCGATCCCATCGTGATCCCATTCCTGAATGCGTCTTAACACCGGGCGCCGCCAACCCCTTAGTGATCCGTGATAAGGGTTTCGAAGGGTTGAGATGGTACTTCCCCAGAGCGGAATTGTTCAAGGGTGGGGGGTAGGATTCGCTCCCAAGCGGACTTGAGCGCCTGCCACACGGCTCCAAGCACAGGCGCTTCGCGACCAAGGAGGCTCAGGGCAAGTTTAGGTCGGCAGAATTCGTTCTGTTTCAGGATATCCCGCGTCGCTTCAAAGAGGACTTGATGTGAGCCAATCCGCCCACCCAAAATAACGAGGGAAGGGTCCAGAACCACGCAAATGTTGGCAATGGCATTCGCCAAGTTGTGGGCCATCCGTTGCATGATTCTCATCGCGTCACCGCTCCCTTCCCCAGCCATGTCCAAAATCCGGTTGGCCGAAAGGCGAGGTGGACGACAACCATTAGTTTTCCCATTCTTGTGCTGCAGAGCCCGCCACGAGTGTTCAATGCCTTTTGCACCGATCAAGCCTTCGAGTGAGCCTTTTTGATAGATCGCAAGCGGGGTCTCGTCCATTCCCGGTAGACGCAAATATCCGATTTCTCCCGCTGCCCACTCGGACCCATGGTGCAGCCGCCCGTTCACAAAGATTCCCGCTCCAACTCCGGTCCCGATCGAGAGGAACGCAAAATTCTTGGAATCCTGCGCACTTCCACACCAATGTTCGGCGATCGCCGCGAGGTTCACATCATTCTCAACCTGCGTAGGAATGCCAGTTTCACTCTGTAGAATTTCGCCCAGCGGAACCTGGTGCCAGCCCAGGGGAAGGATTGGCGCCGAGAAAACGACACCGGTCGCGGCATTTGTCATTCCAGGCACGCTGGCAGTGAGAGCCATGAGTTTCTTGCGTGGAATCTTCGACTCGCGATCAAGTCGCTGGAGGCACTTGCGAACCAGTGCCGCAATGTTTTTCGGCGTGCTCCGAGAATGTGTTGGTTCTGTCCATTTTATTAATACGGTTCCATTCAGATCGGAGACGCTGAAGCGGAAAAGAGAAGTCCCAACATCAACGCCAATGACATAGCCAAATCTTGAATTAAAGCGAAGAAGGTAGGGTGGGCGGCCGCCGCTGGAATCACCACGACCCAAGAGCTCGGCGAGTCCTTTTTCTTGAAGATGCGACACTACACCAGATATCGTCGGAGCACTGAGTCCGGAGTACCGAACGAGGTCGGCCCGCGAGCAGGGACCCTTTAGGCGGAGAAGCCGGAGCACCCTCCAAGCGTTGACCCGCCGAAGTAGTTCTGGCTGCCCCAATCCGATTTCCAAGTCGCCGGAAATCTTCAGCAAATTTTCCTTGGTTGTTGGACTCCCCATAGGCCAAGCATCTTGAGGCGTCGAGGCGCAAGTTGTCAATGGGCGCTGTTTCGGCCGATTTTTCGCAGCTCTGCAGCGCGTTCAGGAAACGATGGAGAAAGTTGAAAAAGACCCACAACGAAAGCGGCAACCTCCATCGCCCGATGCGGACATCTCACGTGCTATCTCACCCGGACATTTCACATGCTAACGACACACACCCCAAAATAACTCTTGACAGGGACTTTCAAAGGCTGTTAAAAAGTCTACTTTATTAGGAAACTTAATGAAGTTAGTTTGCTCCAAGGACAGGCTTAGGAACGCTCCGGGAATTTAGCGATCCGCAGGTTGGTACTTTAGCGAATCTTCATTCGGTGTTCTTATCCGCGCAATGTTCCCCTTGCACGGTTGATGGGTTGAAGAGTTCAAAAGGATCACATGTCACAAATCGACCGACGGACAATGCTCAGAAGGTCCCCGCTCATGGCGGGCGCATTTGGTCTGGGTCTTCCCTTGGCTGGCCAGGTCCCCGCTACGCGAGCGGTCAAGTCCAAGCTGAAAGTGGTGGTGGCAGGCGGGCATCCGGATGATCCCGAATCCGGGTGC
>JASHSC010000494.1 GCA_030036915.1 Terriglobia bacterium | reverse complement strand
TTGGACCCCGCTTGCCCCGCTAATTCCCATGAGCAACAGACACACCCAAAAGAGCGCGGCGAATTTCTTCACGATTCCCCTCCCATATTGCGCGGGAATCCTAGCACGTCAATCCTCGACCTGAAAGCGTTAACGTCTGAGATCGCACAAAACACCAAGGGGTCCCGCGCAATGCCCGTCGGGGTCCCTGCTTATGTAAAATTGGCCTTGCAGAGCAACCTTCCCGACTCGTTCGGGTTCAGAGGTAAGAGATTCTTGGTGGATTGAATTGCATGTGAAAGCCAGGTTTTGAGCGAGGTAATATATTCCTTAGTACCCACAGGCTGTCCATGATCCGATGCGCGAAATATCCCGGTTCGGATCCCGAAGCTCATACCCAAGGCAGTGTAATTTAGCCCTTGCGCCATGTAATAATGTATCGGCAAAGATCGCATTAAGTGTTGGCAAGCCAAATGAATTCATTGAGTTAACTACTGCAATGGGTTGGAACGACGATTGCCAGTAGTGGGACTGACAATGACAATTTGTCGTGCGAATTCGTTGCCCGAATATGAACCGCAAAGGTTCCTGCGGACTGGGTTCGCACCGATCTTTGAAACAACGCCAAGGAGGCAATGATGCGCCGAGTCGTGCTGCTACTCTTCACTGGGGCAATTCTCATTTTCATGTCGGGTTGTGGAGGCCAATCGCCTATGGGTACATCGGCCACCACAACGAGTTCAAACCTGTCGCAAGCACCCGTGGGACTTTCCGTCACAGACCAGCCACCCACCGGAGTAACCGTTCTCTTCTTCCAGTTGAACATCACGGCCGCAACGCTAACCTCGTCTTCGGGAAGCACGGTATCGCTTCTGCCCAGCAACGGCTCCATCCCTGTGAATGTAACGGACCTTCAAACCAACTCGGCATTCTTGGGAAGCCAGAACGTGGCAGCGGGAGATTACACCAACTTGGCGTTGACCTTCGCAAATCCGGAATTGACGATTTATAACAGCACAGGGTCGGCGATGGGAAGCTGCGCTAACGACACCGTCTGCCAGCTTCAGCCCACCACCACGCCGCTGACGCTGACCTTCAACTCGTCACCGTTCCCTATTACCTTGAGTGCGAGCTCGCCTCTGGCGTTTCTGCTGGATATTAATCTGAACACGGTCATCCAGTCGGATTTGTCGGTGAATCTTGCCGCCACCAACGGCGTCACCATCTCGACGCTGCCCGCGCCAAGACCCCAAATGGGCTATGTTGAAGGAACGGTTGAGAGCACGTTCACCTCAACCGCGTCGAACTCCAATCAAGAGGGATTCACGCTCCAGACGCCCGACGGCAGAACCATCTCCATCGATGTCGACAGCAGCACCACGTACAACTACCCCACCTCCGTGTGCTCGACGGCCAATTTTGCCTGCGTCATGACCCAGCAAGTCGTGCAGGCCCAAGTCACCTTCTCGAACGGTGCGCTGACGGCCACGACCGTGGATTATGAGCAAGCCGCGGGAGTGACGGTTTTGGAAGGCGACATCATCCGTCTGAGCACCTCAAACGGCAACACGATCATGGACATGATCGTTCAGAAGGGACCGAGCGCGCCCAGTGGATTCCACTTCGGCCAGCGCGCCTCTGTGACCGTTCCATCGACGGGAGTGACCTACGGGATTGACAACGGCAGTTTTACCATTCCCAGTGGTCTGAGCTTTGCCAGCTCTTCCGACCTGTTGGTGGGCCAGGATGTCTTCGTGGCGGTTCAGGGCTCCATTTCGAACTCTTCCGCCAACTCCAGCGCCTGGATGGGGCCAGGACCCATCACTTTTACAACCAACAGCATTACCCTTGGACAGAGCCAAATCACCGGATCGGTGGCGGCGGTCAATGCCAGCGCCCTGAGCTTTACACTGAGCACTTTCCCCAACTTCTTTATTTCGCCCGCGGCCAATGCCACCTCCACACCCCCTTGGGTGCCTGTAAATATCACCGTGCAAACCACTTCTTCGACCACGTTCACGAATTTCACGACCGACAGCATTTCGGGACTTGCGACGAACAATGTGGTATCGGTGGGAGGCTGGGTGTTCTCCACTCCCAGTGGTGCAACCGCAGTTACCTTGGCCGCAAGCCAAGTGATGCTGCGGCCTGGGCCAACACCGCTATTCTGATTGGGAAGTTGTAGACTCGCCCCAATCAGCAGAAGGGGGACCGATTGCTGGGTCCCCCTTCACATTTTATAGCTGCCGACGCTTCCAGGCGTGCCTGCTGCTCCAGAATGAACTGCTTGGTTCGTTCGACGTCCGTGCCCTTGATGATTCCGTAAGGCCTGCCTCTACTCGAATTGCTTTTTGAATTCCTCGAACTGGCGGTGCAGCTCTGCGATTTGCCGCTGCAAATCCGCGAGTTGTCCTTCGAGGTGCGGAATGCGGTCATCTGAAGCAGCCGCAGGAGCGGTGAGAAGGGCCTCCGCCGGCGGCGCCGTCCATTCCGGCTTCTCCCAGGCCAGCAACTGGGCGTAGCGCGGCTCTTTGGTGCCGGGCACGCGGGGCAATTTCTTGACCAGCGGCGGTTGCCACTCGATGAGTTTCCGGAGGGCCGCCTCAACACTGGCCAAATCGTCGTACCGGTGCATGCGCTCGGCGTGCTGGCGAAGCTCACCGAGTGTTTGCGGGCCCCTCAGCATCAATTCGCAAAGCAACGCTGTCTCGCGCCGGTCAAAATTGAACACTTCCTGTGCTCGGTGCGCGTACTTCGTAACGCGACTGTCAGCCGTGGACGTGGGTCCGGCCAATCCCTTCTTGTTCAACGCGTCGAGCACTTCGTAGACGCCCGCCTCATCCAGCGCCATTATGGGGAAGCGGTTCGACTTCTGATTACACGCGTTTACCACTGCATTGAGCGACAGTGGATAATAATCCGGCGTGGTGATTTCCTTCTCAATCAACGCGGCGAGCACGCGCACTTCCCTGTCCGTCAGCAGATCCAAGGCGATTTCCTCCGCGTTGAAACACTCAGTAAGCAGCGGGCTATTATAAGCCAATCCTGCCGCTGGGATTGTGTCCGGATCTGTAGCGCGGCTGTCCTCAGCCGCGTAACTGTCGCGAGTAGGAACACCCGCGCTACAAGATTCAAACCTCGTCACCCGATTGCATGCATATCGCTGCGGTGGTAGGATTGCCCGGCGCCCAGAGGCACTCTGGTCAGCAATTTCAATACGCAAGAGCATTTCCGGCGGGAGGAGTGTGCATAGCTCCCGGACTTGATGCGAAGGTATTCAACATTCCGACTCGCTCAGGCAGTGGTTTGTGTAATAGCCCAGGCAGGTGCTGTCCTGGCGGCGCAGGCGCCTACCGCCATTCCCCCGGGGGCGACGGCCGGAGACAATCGCCGTGAAGCCTTCGTTTATCTGAATCGCGGGGCACTGGCAGCGCGCCAGGGAAAGGATGCAGAGGCCGTTGCTGATTTCAAGCGCTCCATCGAGTTGAGCCCCGATGACATTCGAATTTACAAAATCGTGGACCAGTTCTTTGCCAGGAACCACCAGTGGGCTGATATGGTTCCGTACTGGAACAAGTACCTGGCGGCCCATCCCGATGATGGTGCTGCCTACTGTCAGCGCGGCGGCAATTATTCCTGGCTTCATCAAAATAACCAAGCCCTGGCGGATTACGATAAAGCGTGCGGGTTGGGCAATCAAACCTGCTGCCTGCTTGCGCGTAACTTCCGTGCGAATCTGGCGGCACGGGCAACCCCGGCCGGCAATCCCAACAATCGTACCCATCCCAAGGAGGAACACATGGCAAGCTTCGTAACATTTCTTTTCGTGCTACTGATCCTATTTGGAATCGGCACATTTTTCTCCGGCTTGTTCACGGTGGCCACGGCCCGGGCAGCGGTGGTGCAGCGCTTCGGCAAATTTGTGCGCGTGGCGGGTGCAGGACTGAACTTCAAGCTCCCCTGGATTGAACAAGTCGCGGCTCGCGTGGATTTGCGCGTTCAGCAGCTTGACGTGAAGATGGAAACGAAGACCAAGGACAACGTGTTTGTCAGCATTCCCGTGTCCGTGCAATACCACGTCCTCCCCGACCGCGTCTACGAGGCCTATTACAAGCTCTCCGACCCGAAGGAACAGATCGCTTCGTTCGTCTTCAACGTGATCCTGGGCCACGTACCCAAGATGAACCTTGACGAGGCCTTTGAGCAGCAGAACGACATCGCCACGGCCGTCAAGCAGGAACTGGACGGCGTCATGGCAGGCTTTGGCTACGGAATCGTCAAGGCGCTGGTGACGGACATCATTCCCGACCCCAAAGTGAAGGCGGCAATGAACGACATCAACGCGGCGCGACGCGAGCAGGAAGCCGCCAATGCGCGCGGTGAAGCGGAGAAAATCCTGAAAGTCAAGCAGGCGGAAGCTGAAGCGGAGAGCAAGCAGCTTCAAGGCCAGGGAATCGCCAACCAGCGCAAAGCCATCATTGACGGACTCCGCGAGTCCGTGGAGGCGTTTAAGGCCAGCGTCGAAGGCACCACCGCCAAAGACGTTATGGTGCTCGTCCTGTTGACGCAATACTTCGACACGCTGAAGGAAATTGGAGCGTCAGCCCATTCCAATACCATCATGATGCCGCACAGCCCCGGGGGCATGGCGGATTTCTTCGAGCAGGTTCGCAACGCCGTCACGGCGGGCGAATTGGTGAGCAGCACGCAACAAACTGCTGCTACCCAACCCGCTCCAGCCGCAGCCAAGACCTAGTGTAGTGCGCCACAGATATCGCAACATTAGAAACTGAGCGAATGATGTAGCGCCGATCTTCAGCTCGGCATGCCGCCCTAAAGGGCGGCGCTACATGTTGCATGATCTGTAGCGCACTACACTAGCCGGCGGTTTTCACATTCCTGTAACAATAGATTGATAGGGTGCTCATCTCGTTGGCACCACCCTTACGGCAGATCGTGTTGCAAGTTCACCAAGCCCGAGGAGAGCAGCATGGCGATTCAGATGATCGAAAAGGAGATGCGCGGGATTATCATCCTGGAACCGGCAGGCCGACTGGTGCTCGGGCAGGAGAGCATGGATTTTCGAAGCAAGGTTTATGAGGTGCTTGAGAAGAGCGACTGGATCAAGCAAAAATGGGGATGGAACACGCGCATCGTGCTCGACCTGGGCAGCTTGAGCTTTGTTGACTCGGCCGGCCTCGGCGCCATTATTGCCGCTCGCACTTCCGCGCTCACTCATGGTTGCGACATGAAGCTCGCCAACCTCACCAGGAAAATGCGCGACGCGCTCGCCATCACCAAACTCGCCACGGTTTTTGACCTTTATGACAGCGTCGAGGCCGCGGTTGAATCCTATTTCAAAAAAGACCAGGGAGCGACTCAAGCCTTGCCCTGACCATCGCTGACGATGAGAAAGACCCTGGCTCTGTTTGAATCCCCTCGTCAGACACGATAGAATGAGCCTTAGAGGGTTGTGACTTGGGAGCATCTGCCATGCCCACAATTGCGTGCTCAGAAGAACAACGCGTGGTGATGAGGAACGTAAGCTGGGAAACATACGAGCACCTGCTGGAAGACCACATCAGTTGCAGCGCGCCAAGATTCACCTACAACCAGGGGGTTCTTGAGGTCATGAGCCCATCGCCAGAACACGAGTGGTACAACCGGCTTATATCGGACCTCGTCAAGTTGCTCGCCAGGGAAATGCGGATTGATCTACTTGACTTGGGGTCTACCACTTTCAAAAATGATCCAGCAAGGCAAGGCTTTGAGCCTGACACCTGCTTCTATATAACCCACATTCGTGAGATGCGCGGAAAGAAACGCATGGACACCTCCACTGATCCACCCCCCGATTTGGTTATGGAAATAGTCATCACGCATCCCGCCGTCGGTAAATTTCCACTTTATGCCGAACTTCGGGTTCCGGAAGTCTGGACTTACGATGGGGACAATCTGATAATGCACCAGCTCCGCGGGCGGCAATATGCCGAAATCTCCATCAGCAGCGTGCTGCGCGGTTTGAACGCCCATCAGCTTAGCGAATTTCTGGAACTCGGCAAAACGCTGGACAGCCTCGCCTGGCCGGACGAGGTTCTTAACCGCTTTCGCCAAGGCAAGTGAACCCGTTTATCGTCGTGGAACCAACCTCTACTCTCGCGTCCGCGGCAACATCCTGAATCCACCACTACTTCATGAGGTCCAGCACCGCGCTGGTCATGGCCTTGACGCCAGTGCGCAATGTGGGCTCAGGAACGGGCGCCCAGCGGCTGGAGTGCAGACCCGGCAGCGGGACGATGGTGCAGGTACCGTTATTTGGGCTTTTGTTGATAGGCTAATGCGATATAATGCCGGTCGCCGTTTGTTGATCCGAAATGGTGAGGTAGAATGCCACGATGGGGAGGGTCAGGCGGGTTGATGTCGGCGGTAGGACTTACCAGGTGTTGAACCGAGTTGTAGGCTTTTATGAAAGCCCAGATAACTGTTCCTGACACCTTTCTCCCAGTCCCAGGAATAATGAGGACGATCAAAGCAAACTTCCTTCGCAGACAGCATACCCCACCACGGGGGTAACACACTGGATGACTATCATCTCAACTCGCCGTTTCTCAAAACGAATTTCTTCAC
>JASHSC010000493.1 GCA_030036915.1 Terriglobia bacterium | reverse complement strand
GGTCCATGTAGATTTCGCCATTGCGCACATTTGCCAGGGTCTGCGAGCGCTGCGGCTCCGGCAGACCCTCAACGTGAAGGAACGCGCCTGGCTTCACCAGTTCACTGGCGATGCGCGTCTCGGTGACTTCAACGTAATGGTCGAAAGCTGCAACGGTTTTCGGCTCGAGATCGGCGGCGTAGGCGGCCGTGTATTGTCCTCTCAGACAGAACAAAAAAACGAAGATAAAGAGGGTCGTTGCGGAATGAAATTTGCGCATGTTCTCACGCAGGGCGAAGCTCGATCCCCCAAACATGATACTCCGAAGGTGTGAAAATCTCGTAGGGACGACCTTCGCGGCCGCCCTGCCCAGGCCGGGCAACCACAAGGGTTGCCCCTACGCGCAAGGAGCAAGATTCGGGTTGCTCAGTTCTTGTGATGGCTTCAAGATGAAGGTGAAATGAATGAAGGAGTCATCAATTATGCAAATGATCTGCGAAGATTACAACCGAATGGAGAAAGCCATCCTCTTCCTCGAGCAGAATTACCATCGCCAGCCGGAATTACGCGAAGTTGCACAGAGTGTGCGCCTGAGTGAATTTCACTTTCAACGGCTGTTCCGGCGTTGGGCGGGGATCAGCCCCAAGCGGTTCATTCAATACTTGACGTTAGAGCACGCCAAAAAGCTGCTCGAAGGCTCGCACAGCGTGCTCGATGTGACCTACGACTCCGGACTTTCGAGCCCCGGCCGGTTGCACGATTTGTTCATCAAGGTTGAGGCCATGACGCCGGGTGAATACAAAGCCCACGGCGCGGGCCTTCGCATCAGCTACGGATTCCACCCCAGCCCTTTCGGCGAATGCCTGTTGGCCGTGACCGAGCGGGGGATTTGCGCACTGGGATTTGTCGACGCCGGCGGAAAAGCGGCACTTCTGCGCGATTATCAGTCACGCTGGCCGCAGGCACTGTGGGAGAAAAACCGGCGACTTACTGATCCCTATATCCACCGCATTTTCGACGGCGAAAAATCGAATGGGAATCGGCCCATCACTCTGCTGCTGCAGGGAACAAATTTTCAAATCAAAGTTTGGGAGGCGCTGCTGAAGATTCCCATGGGCTCAGTCGTTCCCTATAAAGATATCGCCGTCAAGGTTTGCAGCGCGCGAGCAACACGCGCCGTGGGCGGTGCCGTGGGCAAGAACCCCATCGCTTTTTTGATCCCTTGCCATCGTGTCATCCGCAAAGCGGGGGGAATCGGCGGCTACCACTGGGGCGCCGCGCGCAAGAAAGCCATGTTGATTTGGGAAGCGGCGCGGACACAGAACTAACGCTTGCGTTTCGCGCATTGCACCACCCTCGGGTTGCTGGTATCCTGCCGCCTCGAAAACGAGGCATCCGCGCATGAAGTCCCAACGCTGGCTACACATCATTCCGGTCGCATTCATCATGTATACCATCGCCTTCATCGACCGGACCAACGTGTCCTTGGCGCTGCCCTCCATGAGCCGGGAGCTCCACATGGACCCCACCCAGGCGGGCGGTGCGGCGGGCGTGTTCTTCTGGGGATACGTCGTGTTGCAGATTCCAGGCGGGCATCTGGCCCAGCGTTGGAGCGCCAAACGCTTCGTCTCCATTCTGCTGGTGGTGTGGGGGCTATGCTCGGTGGCCTGTGGTTTCGTCCGGACCTGGCATGAATTCCTGGTAATGCGCTTCCTGCTGGGAGTCGCCGAGGGCGGCGTGTGGCCCGCCGTGCTGGTGCTGCTCTCTCACTGGTTTCCGCGGGCGGAGCGGGCGCGCGCCAACGCCTACTGGATGCTTTGCCTGCCGATTGCGGTGATCGTTTCCTCTCCTCTCTCGGGATGGATTCTGGGCCATTGGGACTGGCGAGTGCTGCTGATTTCTGAGGGCGCGTTGCCTTTTATTTGGCTCATCATTTGGTGGATTTATATTGATGATCAGCCTGCGCACGCTGCCTGGATTTCGGCGGAAGAGCGTGGCTTTCTGGAAGAAACGCTTCACGAGGAATCGCGCGGGATCGAATCGGCCGAACGCGTTCCCTATTTGCAGACCCTGGTGAAACCCGCCGTACTGATGATGATCGTCGTTTACTTCTTACAAACTCTCGGAAATTACGGCTACCTTTTCTGGCTGCCATCGGCCATTGGAAAAGCTCAGGCGATGAGCAATCTGGATGTGGGGATTCTGACCGCGATCCCCTATATTGTAACCGCCATCGGGATGGTGATTCTTTCCCGCCATTCCGACAAATATCGTGAAAGGCCGCACCACGTAGCCTTTGGGCTGGGGTGGGGCGCTTTGTTCATGGTCGTCAGTATTCTTCTCATGGGCCTAACCCCGGCACTGGGGTTTGTTGCTATCTCGCTGGTCGGCGCCGGAACGTATGGCATGTTGGGACCTTTCTGGGCAATCCCCACGGAAACTCTTCCACGCTCGGTTTCCGGTTCTGCAATGGGATTGATTAATGCACTGGGAAATCTGGGAGGATACTTCGGCCCGCTGGTAGTGGGATTTGTCTTCCATCGGACCGGTGACTTCAGATATGCCTTTGCCACACTCGCATTGGCGTTTTTTTTGGGGTCAATGTTTACTCTGCTTTTGCCTCTGCGTGCGGGTGCTCGCTCTTAGCCAACCTCGGAGCACGATCCCCTCAAAACAATTGACCTGGGAATTTCACACCAGCGCCACCGCCCGGATGGGTGAGCCGGAGCCTTCGCGAATTTTCAGCGGAAATGCCAGGAAGATGAAGAAATCCGGGAGCTGGTCCAGATTGCACAGATTCTCGACGATCAACATCTGTTTCTCCAGAACCACAGTATGGATAGGCCGCGTGCGCAGCGCTTCCGGCGGATCGGGAGAAAGGGTATCAACTCCCAGCGCGGCGGCTTGCTTCGAAAGTAAATACTCTGCCGCATCCATGCCAATGCCCGGCCAGTTTTCAATGTAGGCTTGATGGTTGGGGCGCAATGCCCACTTCGCCGACCAGCCGAAATCAAAAAGCACAATATCGCCGGACTTGAGCGAGCCGTGATGGTCTTCCCACTCGCGAATATAGCCTTTGGAAACGTATTGACCCGCTTGCGTGCCGCGGCAATCTATATGCACACCTCGGCCCATGAGTTTGCCGAGGGGGACTCGCTCGATGGTCACATGGGCTTCCGGCGGAGCATCGTTCAGAAAGTGCACGGGAGCGTCGACGTGCGTCCCGTTGTGCTCATGCATCACGAGCAGGTAATGGAGCGAGCGGCCTCCGCGTTCCGGGGCGCTCCAGAGGTTGTGGAAAAACATCGCGTGCGTGGGAAAGTGCGGCATGTGCTCTTCCAGCGTTTGACTGAGGTCAATCATCCGCAGGTCACGAAGCTGTGGAAGAAGGGCGAGAGCGTCACTCACAGGAGCCTTCCTTTCAAAGGGAAAAGGGCACGCTGCTTTTTGCCCCAGATTGTGGTGAAAAGGAGAACATTCGTCTGGAACTTTATTCCGATACAGGCGCCGCAGTGGCAAAATATCCGGGCTTCCAGCGCAAATAAACCCCCCGGCGGGAGGTCACCACTTTAATCGACCGGTAGGTTCCGTCCAGACTATCGCGGATGGGTTTGTAGCCAATGGTGTATTCCTCGTCCAAATCGCGACCGATGACCTGCAAAGCGTCCGCCAGATTGACCAATCGCTCCGCAGAAAACCTCCCGGTCTCCGCCCCCAAGCCCTTGTTTTGCGATGAGTCTCCAATCTGCCCGTGCGAGAGATAACCCGTTTCGAGGTCCGTACCCGGCGATTCTCGGAGAGGGAATGATGGATAGCCGCCGGTTTCCGCGGAAAGATCATCCAGCAATTTGTCTCCAGGATTATCATAACCGTAGGCAGCAGTGCCGACCGTGTAGACCATGGTCTCTGTTATGCGCGCCATGGAAACAGCCTGGTCAAGCGTATGCTGGCTCTGCACATCCAGGCCGTCGCTTAAAACCACCAGAATTCGCCGCACTTCCTCCGGCATCCCGCTTTTGCTCATCTTTGTGCGGCAGGCAAAATAGATGGCATCGTAAAGGGCTTTGCCCCCACCAGATTTAAGATTCTGAATCTTGTCTTGGAGCTCCTCAGGGTCATTTGTGAAGTCCTGGACGATCGAACTAGTAGCGTCAAACGTTTGAAGGAAGACTTGATTTTTTGTGCCGCCGTTCCGCAACACCTGATAAACGAACTCGACTCCGGCATCCTTTTCATATGAAAGTTGGCGGCGGGCGGTATTGCTGGTATCAAGGATTAAACCCACGCGCAGGGGCGTGCTGGTCTCGCGTTCGAAGTGGGTGATTTTCTGCTCCACCCCGTCTTCAAACACTCGGAACTCATCCTGGTTCAAATCAATGACAGGCATTCCCTGCTTGTTCAATGCTGTCAACGGAACGTTGACAAGTTCAACCCGGGCTTGAATTGGCTTTGGTGCTTGCTCAACCGCATCGGGGTGCTGCGGAGACGCTCCCGCCGCGGGCGCGGCAGGCGGTGTTGCTTGTTGGGCAGGGCTGCGAAGCGGCCAGATTCCCAAACTGATTGCCGCTATGACAAGAACGCCGTAAGCGGCTCGCCGTTTTCCCGAAATTTTCTTTGACCCGATTTTCATTCACCACGCCCACCGAATCATTACTCTTGTGCCGTGATCTGAACCGCCGGCGTCACTCCCGGTCTGCGAACTTTCATTCTACCTCAATTGGACATCCTGAATGTAGATGCGGCGGCCCATGGATTCGAGGATTCATGAACTGAAGCAATCACAGTGTGTCGCCCGGGCAACCGAGCGGAAGAGCACACCCCGAGCGCCCGCA
>JASHSC010000492.1 GCA_030036915.1 Terriglobia bacterium | reverse complement strand
CCTTCGTTCCAAACAGACGATAACTCCATATTTTTTGGCCATTCCTTCCAAAGAACCGCTAGGAAGGGTCTTAGAAAATCAATCAGCCCAACCTGCGGCTGAGCAGGCGCTAGCGGCCTGATATCTCGCACTTGTCGCTCAGTAATTGCTATCATGGCACTCTCCTTCTGTCTTTGTCAACGGGATAATCGCCTTTTGGAATATCTACAATCGTTATGCGCTAGGGGACCGACTTCAGATTTTTTTCAGGGAAAGGGATTTCAGAATGGAACTTCAGACCGAAGCTATGGCAAAGATTCAGTCGCAGGGCCTTGCGCCTGTAGAAAACGCGCTGAAGGAAATCGCCGAGAAGTTCCAAGCCGGGCGCGCGCTGGGCGGGGTCACGGCCATCCGCCACTTCCCCGCTCGTGAGCCGCGCCTCGCACCCTTGCCCCCGTCGTTGCCACAGCGCCTGAGGGAGATTCTCACTGCTCGCGGCATGGCTTCGCTCTATACTCACCAGGCGCGGGCCTTCGACCTCTCTCGCGAAGGGAAACACCTGGTCGTGGTCACGCCCACTGCTTCAGGAAAAACGCTGTGCTACAACCTTCCAATTCTCAGCGAGCTGCTGGAGAAGCCGGAAGCTCGCGCACTCTACATGTTCCCTACCAAGGCGCTCTCGCAGGATCAACTGGTGGAACTGAATCGCTGGACGGAGCAGCTCGGCGATGAGGTTCGCACCTTCACCTATGACGGTGATACGCCGCAGGACGCCCGCCAGGCCATTCGCGCGCGCGGCAATCTGGTGATCACTAATCCTGACATGCTTCATGCGGGTATTCTGCCTCACCACACGAAATGGCAGCGCCTCTTCGAAAACCTGCACTACGTGGTGATCGATGAGCTGCACTATTATCGCGGCGTTCTGGGCAGTCACCTGGCCAACCTTCTGCGCCGGCTCAAGCGCGTGGCGAAGTTCTACGGAAGCCGCCCGCAGTTCATCTGCACTTCCGCCACGATTGCCAACCCTCAGGAGCTCGCCCAGCGAATTCTCGAAGAAGAAGTAACTCTCATTGATGATAACGGCGCGCCCTCGGCTGAAAAATATTTTGTATGTTACAACCCCCCGGTGGTGAATCCGCAATTGGGAATTCGCCGGTCCTATTTGAACGAAACCCGGCGCCTGGCCAAAACCTTTCTTGCTCGCGGACTCCAAACGATCATTTTTGCAAACAGCCGGCTGGCCACGGAAATTCTGGTGACCTATCTCCAGGAAGATTTTGCCGCAGCTCCCGGCGGGCCGCAGGAGGTGCGCGGCTACCGTGGCGGCTATCTTCCCCTCGAACGCCGCACCATTGAGCGCGACCTGCGCAGCGGCCAGTTGCGCGGTGTCGTGGCAACGAACGCTCTCGAACTGGGAATCGACGTGGGCAGCCTGGACGTGGCGCTGCTGGCCGCGTATCCCGGCACGATCGCCTCCACCTGGCAGCGTGCCGGACGCGCCGGACGCCGCGCGGGGACCTCCGCCGCGGTGCTGGTCGCTTCCAGCGCGCCTCTCGACCAATTCATGGTGCAGAACCCGGAATATTTTTTTGGCCGCTCACCCGAGCACGGATACGTGAATCCGGACAATCTCTTCATCCTGCTGAATCATCTGAAGTGCGCCGCCTTCGAGCTTCCCCTGCGCGACGACGAGAAATTCGGCTCGCTCGATCTCCGGCGGATCTGCCTGCATCTCGAAGAGACCGGGTTCTTGCATCATACTCAAGACGGCTGGCATTGGGTTTCGGAGAGTTACCCTGCCGACGCCCTCAGCCTGCGCTCCGTTTCTTCGGATAATTTCGTGATCGTCGACAACACCCGGGAGCCCCGCGTGATCGGCGAAACCGATTTCACCAGCGCCTGCCCACCCTCCACGAAAAGGCCATCTACATTCAGGACGGCGTGCAATATCAGGTGGAGCGATTCGATTACGCCGACCGTAAGGCCTACGTCCACCAGGTCGACTCCGAATATTTCACCAACGCCATCTCCTACACCAGAATTAGAATTCTGGAGACATTCGATTCCGCTCCCGCCGGCCCCGCGCGCAGGAATCACGGTGAAGTTCAGGTGAACACGCAGGTGGTGGGCTTCAAAAAGGTGAAGTTTCACACCATGGAGAATGTCGGCTCGGGAGAACTCTCGCTGCCCGAACAGGAAATGCACACCACGGCGTTCTGGCTCACTCTGCCGCGCGACATGATGGAATCACTGCCCTTCAATTCCACCGACCGGCTCGACGGCGTGAACGGCCTCGCGAAAGCCCTGGAAGCGATTGCCACGCTGCTGGTCATGTGCGACCCGCGTGACTTGGGAACATCGGTGGGTGAGAATGCGGAATTGGAATTGGCGCCGGTGCCGCGCCTTGCGGTACCGGCAGGTGCCGCCCTCCAGGGCGGCGCTGCAAACGACCCGCCTGAGGCGGGCAAAGGTTCATCGGGCAAGCGCACCCTGGTGCGAAAAATCTTCGAGCCGAACATTTATCTCTACGACTCCTACCCAGGAGGTGTCGGACTGAGCGAGCCGCTCTTCCGCATGTGCAACTCCCTTCTGGAAAAAGCCCGCAAATTGATTACGGAGTGTCCCTGCCCGTCCGGCTGCCCCTCGTGCGTCGGCCCGGCTGGGGAAATCGGGGAAAAGGGGAAAGAAGTGGCGCTCGAGATTCTGCGGCGAATGAAGCGAGATCAACCTTAAACTGTCAACTATCGAATTCTTCGGCTAGTGGTACAGCTTTAAATTTCGGTGTAGGGGCACCCCTCGTGGGTGCCCTGGCCAAGGCGTCGCCGTGGCAGTGGGCAGGCACGAGGCCTGCCCCTACGTAATTCAACCTGTACCACTGCCCTTTTTCCATGGACCTCGAGCAAAAACTCCGGCTGCTCAAGAAAGCCTCGAAGCCGCGCGATCCTGACCGGGAGATCGAGCAGGCACTCGACTATTTGCGTCGTTTGGACCAGCCGCCGGAGCCGCGTCAGCTTCCTGCGCAACGGACCGCCAAGGGCATTCAGGAATACGTTGAGGGCGAGATCGCCAAAAACCATTTGGGGGAATACTTCCTCGCCCGTCAGGCGTTCCCCTTCGGCCGCCCTTACGGCAAAATG
>JASHSC010000491.1 GCA_030036915.1 Terriglobia bacterium | reverse complement strand
TGGCAGCAGCCGGAAGCCACGGCCGCCGCCATTCGCGACGGGTGGTTCCACACCGGCGACCTGGCCACAATCGACGAGGAAGGATACGTCCTTATCGTCGACCGCTCCAAGGACATGATTCTGACGGGCGGCGAGAACGTGGCTTCGGCGGAAATTGAGCGCGTGCTTTACGGCCATCCCGCCATTCTCGAATGTGCGGTCATCGCCGGGCCCGACGACCAATGGGGAGAAGTTCCCAAGGCCATCATCGTTTTGAGACCGGGCCGGCAGGCAAGTGTATCCGAGATTGCGGACCACTGCCGAAGGCATTTGGCGGGATTCAAGGTCCCCAAGTCGGTGGAGATTGTGGAATCGCTGCCCAAAGGCGGAACCGGAAAAATTCTGAAAAAAGTGTTGCGCGAAAAATATTGGGCGGGCCACGAGCGACGCGTCCACTGACCTGTTACAATCTCGCCGTATGCCCAATCCAGCCGGCGATGGTGGACCCCTCGTTCGAGAATCTGAGCTGCTCAAGCCTTACACGACGTTCAAAGTTGGCGGCCCAGCGCGCTTTTTCGTAAATGCTGGTTCTGCCGATGAGCTTTGCCAAGGCCTGGCGCTGGCGCGAAAGCACTCGTTGCCGCATTTCGTCCTGGGAGGCGGCAGCAATGTTTTGATCAGCGACCGCGGATTTGACGGCGTAGTCCTACATCCAACATTCCGCGGCGTATCCTTACCATCCGTCAATACACCGGAAACGCACCTGAAGGTGCTCGCGGGGGAGGTTTGGGACGATGTGGTGGGTTTCACCGTCGCGCGCGGCTTGTGGGGAATCGAAAACCTTTCGCATATTCCTGGCCAAGCAGGTGCCGCGCTCGTTCAAAATATCGGCGCGTATGGCCAGCAGGTCAGCGATGTTCTGGAATCCGCTTCTGCTCTGGAGATCGCCAAGGGCGAGCAGCGAGTTCTGAGCCCTGCGGAATGCGAGTTCGGTTACCGGCGCAGCATCTTCAACACGACCGCCCGTGGGCAATACATTATTCTGGGGATGAGTCTTAAACTTTCGCGAACTCCGCGCCGCGTGCTTGACTATCCTGACGTTCGAGCCTATTTCGACGAGAGGGGAATCAAAGAACCGGCGCTCGCCGAGATTCGCCAGGCGATTATTTCCATCCGCGACCGAAAGTTTCCGTTTCCACGCGAGGAAAAAGGTGGAAATGCCGGGTCATTTTTCAAGAATCTTACGATCGACGAACAGGAATACGAGGCGCTGTGTGAGAAAGTTAGTCGCAACTTCCCTCCGCGCGAGCTGGGACGGCTGACGGAAATTCGCAATCGGTTCTCTGCGGGGAGTCAGGTCAAAATTCCCGCTGCATTTTTAATCGACATCTGCGGCCTTAAGGGGTATCGCATCGGGGCTGCGCAGGTGAACGAAAGCCAGCCGCTCGTACTGGTGAACATGGGAGGAGCGACGGCGGCTGATGTGCTCTCCCTGGCGCTGAACGTTCGAAGAACGGTGTGGGCGCGTACCGGCGCGGCGCTGGCCATTGAACCGGAGTTGGTGGGCTTTTCCGAGCAAGAATCAATAGAGATCCACAATTTCAACACAACTTAGTTCACGGTGCTCCGGCGGTGGTGACCGTCGGGCGCACGAGGACGATTCATGTACACAACCCTTTTGGGCTCCGTTGGGCGGCAGAATCTTTCTGCGATGATTTTTGACCCGGCCTTTGTGTGGCCGCAGCCGCTGACGCCGGCGCACAGCCTGGGGATTTCGGCGCTCATCGCCACACTTCCGCTGATCGTGGTCTTGATTTTCATGGGCGGGTTGCGAAGGAGTGGAGCCTTGTCCGCCGCGCTCGGTTTGGGGACGGCGCTCTTCCTGGGAATTTTTGTTTGGGGGATGCCGGCGCATCTCGCCGCGATGAGTATGGTGTCTGGATTTGCCTTTGCCCTCTGGCCGATTCTCTGGATCGTCTTCGCGGCGCTCTGGATCTACAACTTGTGCGTCGACATCGGCAATTTTGATTTGTTGCGTCGATGGATGAGCGTGCACGCTTCGGGCGACCCGTGCGTGCAGGCCATTCTGGTGGCGTTTTGCTTTGGCGCGTTGCTGGAAGGGACAACGGGGTTCGGTTCGCCGGTCGCCGTAGCGGGTTTCCTGCTGCTGGGTTTGGGCTTTTCGGCCCGGCAATCCGTCACGTTGGCGTTGATTGCCAATACCACCCCTGTGGCGTTTGGAGGATTGGGAATTCCCGTGGTTGCGCTCGCGGGCGTGACCGGGCTCAACCTCATGAAGCTTTCCGCCATGGTGGGGCGGCAACTGCCTTTCATCTCCCTCATCTTGCCGGCGTATCTGGTCTGGGTTGTCGCCGGCGGCAAGGGGTTGAAAAGAACCTGGCCGATTGCGTTGGCGGGCGGCGCGAGCTTCGCGCTGGCTCAATTTGCCTGCTCAAACTATTGGGGACCTTATGTTGTCGATGTCGTCGCCGCCATGTTTTCCACCGCCTGCGTGATTGGACTTCTTCAGGTTTGGAATCCCGAATCGCCGTCAGCGTCTCTCGCACAGGGCGAGCATTCAAATGGTTCCCCCTCCGAAGCAGGATTGACCCTCGGGCAGTCGCTCAACGCCTGGGCCCCGTGGGTGCTGCTGGCAGGGGTTATCGTTGCCTGGTCGTATCTTCACCTGTTCACCTTCGGCCAGAAGAACATTCCCATCCCTCTTTTGCACAATGCAGTTTTCATCACGTTGTACAACAAGCCATACGCCGCGATATTCAATTTTCAGCCGCTGGCGGCGGGAACTGCGGGTTTAACGGCGCTGGTTCTAAGCGCGCTGATTCTTCGCGCCTCACCGCGAATGGTTGTGAAATCCGGATTGAAAACTCTGCTTCAGCTTCGCATGCCCGCTTTGACGGTGGGATTGATTGTGGCTCTGGCGTATCTCTACAACTACTCCGGAATGGCTTACACGCTGGGCGCATTTCTAGCGGGCATGGGAAAACTTTTTCCGCTGGTCAGCGGATTGCTCGGCTGGATCGCTTGTTTCTTAAGCGGCAGCGACACATCCAGCAACCTCCTCTTTGGAAACCTGCAAGTTGCCGCCGCGCACCAAATCGGCGTGAATCCCATTCTGCTGGCAGCGACGAATTCCTCGGGAGCCGTAACTGGAAAGATGATCTCACCACAGAACATCGCCGTTGGGGTGACCACCGTCGGATTGGTGGGTCACGAAGGCGACATCGTGCGATCCACGCTTGGCCACAGCCTGCTGCTGGCACTGCTGCTCTGCCTGATCGCTTTGGCGCAGGCCTATTGGCTTGGCTGGATGGTTCCCTAAACAACATCCATGCTAGACTGTGCCGAAGGCGATGCCTTTCGGCCATTTCACGCCTTCGATTCATTATGCAGCGGAGTTGTAATGTCAGCCAGCGGGAGAAGCGCAAACACAGATTCAATTGAAGGGCGGTTATCCCTGGAGAGCACGGCCCGCCGAGGCTCTTCTCTTTGGGCATTGACGGAAACTCTCCGCCCGCAACAATGGGTGAAGAATGGTTTCATCTTCGCTGCGCTTATTTTCTCGCAAAGCCTCACGCGCTGGGACCGTTGCCGGCAGGTGTTGCTTGCAGTGCTGGTGTTTTGCCTGGTGTCCAGCGCCGCCTATGTTCTTAACGACATTTTTGATGCCGAGGAAGATCGCCACCACCCCGTCAAGAAGCTGCGCCCTATCGCTTCCGGCCGGCTGAGCGTCACAAGTGCGGGACTCGCGGCCGGAATTCTGGGCATCGCCGGACTTTTGGGGGCTTGGAGGCTGAACATTTCCTTTTTCGAGACGGTTGCCGCCTACATCGCCGTCAATGTTCTCTATTCCGCATTTCTGAAGCGGGTTCCGCTGCTTGATGTGTTCATCGTTGCGGCGGGCTTCTTATTTCGCGTGGTGGCGGGCGGAGTGGTTATCGGCGTTTCCATTTCTCCCTGGCTGATTGTGTGCACGACGCTGCTGGCGTTATTTATTGCTTTGAGCAAGCGGCGCCATGAGCTGGTTCTGCTCGGGGACCACGCCTCCGAGCACCGGGCGATTCTCGCGAACTACACGCCTTATTTTCTCGATCAGCTCATCAGCATCGTTACCGCTTCCACCGTGGTATCTTACGCGCTTTACACGCTGTCGCCGGACGTACAAAGCAAATTTCCGGGCAAGCGACTTGAAATCACGATCCCCTTTGTCCTTTTTGGCATCTTCCGCTATCTCCACCTGATTCACCATGAGGCGCAGGGAGGAGATCCCACGCGGTCACTCTTCACCGACCCCGTGCTGCTGTCGGTTGTGCTTTCCTGGGCAGCGTGCGTAGTATTAATCATCTATCTTTGAAGAATATCCGGTTCCCGGTCATCAGCAATCAATCGTTGGTCCCGAGGGTCTGAGAACTGGTGCTGCACCGAACGTGACGATGACGGATCAGCCGGAGTTGGTGAGTAAAGACGGAGTTTCCGATGAACGCTGCATTCTCAACTCAATCGCTCTTTGGCTGGGGCCGTTACCGGTCAGAATCCTGTCATGTCTGCCGGCCGGAAAAGCGTAGTGAGGTGGCAGCAGCTCTGGCGTCAGGGCTTCAACCTTCCTACATCCCCCGCGGCCTGGGTCGCAGCTACGGTGATGCGTCGCTGAATGAAAATCGCGGCGTCATCTGGCCCGTTCGGCTCAATCGTTTTATCGCTTTTGACCAGGCCACCGGCGAACTCGAATGCGAGTGCGGAACGAGCCTTGCCGAAATAATCGAATTTTTTCTCCCGCGCGGCTGGTTCCTGCCCGTCTCGCCGGGAACCAAGTTCGTAAGCGTGGGCGGCGCGATTGCCGCGGACATTCACGGCAAGAATCATCACCGCGATGGAACATTCTCCAACTTCGTCCTGAGTTTGGAGCTCTTAACCCCCGCCGGCGAACTGTTGCGATGCAGTCCGGCGAATAAATCCGAGATTTTTTGGGCTACCGTGGGAGGCATGGGCCTGACGGGGGTCATTCTGAGCGCGCGGCTCAGGCTCCGTCGCGTCGATTCGGCTTACGTTTTCGTCGATTACTACAAGTCGGCAAATCTTGAAGATGCGATGACGAATATGGAAGCTTCCGATGAGCGTTACGATTACTCCGTCGCCTGGATCGACGCGCTGGCCACAGGCAAGACGCTGGGGCGCAGCATTTTGATGCGGGGCAATCACGCGCCGGCAGCCGAACTTCCAGCGCGAATTCGGAATTTGCAATCGGAAATGGAGAACAAGGGCACCGTTTCCACCCGGCCCAAGTGGAATCTCTTTGCCGACTTCCCTTCCGCGACTTTGAACCCGCTTACGGTAAAAGCCTTCAATGCCGCCTACTACGCGCTCCACCGCACCACAGAGCTCCAGCCCGTGAATTTCGAAAGGTTTTTTTATCCCCTCGATGCCATTAACAATTGGAACCGGATGTATGGAAAGCGCGGCTTCGTTCAATATCAAATTGCGCTCCCTCAGGCAAGCGGCCGCGAAGGGCTGCGCGCTGTCCTGGACCGCCTGGCTCGCTCTGGACGCGCTTCGTTTCTGGCGGTTCTGAAACGCTTTGGCGAATCCGGACGAGGACTGCTCTCTTTCCCCCTGCGAGGTTACACTCTGGCTCTGGACATCCCGGCTGGACGCGGGCTCATTCCCTTTCTTCACGAGCTCGACCGCATGACATTGGATTTTGGTGGACGGGTCTACTTGGCAAAGGACGCGCTTCTGCGCTCCGAAGATTTTGCGGTAATGTACCCCAGGCTCGACGAATTCCGGTCCATTCAGCGGAATTTAGACCCCAAGAGATTGTTTTCATCGTCCCAGGCTCGAAGACTTAAAATTGTCGAATGATTAAACCTCTCGTCAGTCCTTAGCAGTCATTCGTGAAAGCGTCCTGCAATGGCTGAGGAGCGGAGATTTTCTCTGCCGCAATTGACGAGAGAAGGTCGATTCCACGTTTCACGGAGTACTGCTTTGCCTACGGTCTTGATTCTGGGTGCAAATGCCGGCATTGGACGAGCGCTGGCAACGGAATTTGCATCGCATCACTACGACCTCATCCTCGCCGGCCGCGACAAAGAAGAACTGGTGATTCTCGCCGCGGATCTGGGCCTGCGGTACAAAGTTTGTGCACGGGCCATCACCGTGGACCTGGGAAACTTTGAAATGCTCGAATCGGCGCTGAGGGATTGCTTCAAGGCCGCCGGCGATTCGTTCGAAGGCTTTGTTCTCTGCGCCGGCTACCTGGGAAGTCCCGAAGCCGCAAAGACGGATTTGGGCGAGGCGCGCAGAACTTTGGAGATCAATTTCACGGGTTCGGCGCTGGCCCTGGAAGTCGCCGCGAATTACTTCGAGCAGAAACGGCGGGGATTCATCTGCGCGCTTTCCTCCGTCGCGGGAGACCGGGGCCGCCAAAGCAATTACCTCTATGGTTCGGCCAAGGGTGGACTGACGACGTATCTTCAAGGCCTGCGAAACAGGCTTTATCATTGCGGGGTCCAGGTGATCACCGTGAAACCCGGATTCGTGGATACACGCATGGTATTCGGAAAGGGGAAACTCCCACTGGTCGCCTCGCCCGAAAAAGTTGCACGCGATATTTATCGCGCCGTGACTGCCCGCAGGGATGTAGTCTATGTTCCTTGGTTCTGGCGGACGATTATGCTCATCATTCGCTTGATCCCCGAAAGCATCTTCAAGCGCCTTCGCATGTAACCTTTGCCTCACTTAGGCGTCATTAATGGCTGGGAGGGGTGTAAGCGGGCACCCCTTCGGCTAACTTTATCTTAACATATTCAGCAAGCCCGAGCCGCGCAGATGGCGCTCCGTTTGCATAATAGATACGCGTCAGGTCGCGCAAGGCTCTGAGTTCGGCAGATTGGTGCAGTGAGACTTCTAAGTCAAGCATTTACATTTAAGTTGTTGATTTTATGCTGTATAATCTTACCACTTGGCACGTTTCGGGCATGTTTACTTACCCCGTAAACACCGATGGCCGTGGAAGTTTTGGGGGTTGGCAGGTGACATAAAATGGCAACCGCGCCCCCCAATAAGCAGACAGTTATTGGCAGAGTTGGATTGCTCGGAGCAACTGCCGGCATCCTCATCGGATTGATTGAGGCGGCGGGAATGCGCCTCACCGACTTGCCTATTCTGAAGCCACACGTTCCGGCTTCCTTCTGGTTTTTCGCCCCGCTGCTCACTTCAATAAGTCTTGGCTTGCTGGGTCTGCTGGTGGGCTTCCTGTCTACTTTGCCGAAATCCCGATTTTGGGGAATGGCCCTGGTCGCCAGCGTGGCAGGCATGGCGGGCGGTTATCTCGCGATGCTGCTGCGTTTCTCTCAAGCGGGAGTCGGGTGGTATCTGGCTTTGCAGAGTTTTCTCAGCCCGCCCCTCATGTTTGCGGTGGCTTTCGGATGGACACTGGCAGCTCTGTGGGCGACTCGCAAGGATGGCTCACCGCTGGGTTTTCTGGAGGATTTTCGGCCACGGATATGGGCGCGCGCAGTTTTATTTACGATGGCCACGCTGGCAGTCTTGGTGGGAATATCCCACATGCCAGATCCATTTAATCTTTCTACTGCCCACGCCACGGCGAGAAGGCCCCAGTCACCCAATATCGTTCTGATCGTGTGGGACACTGCCCGCGCCGATCATTTTTCTTCCTACGGATATTCCCGCAATACCACCCCAAACGTCGATCAGTTCGCCCGGCGCGGCGTTCAGTTTGATAACGCCATATCGGCATCGTCATGGACATTGCCCTCCATGCTTTCCATGTTCACTTCCCTTTTGCCGCACCAGCACGGCTCTGGGACGGATCGGGCAGGCGAGCCGCGGACTCTGGCGGAAATCCTGAGCGCGGGCGGCTATGAGACGGCGGGATTCAATGCCAATCCGTTTTACGGCATCGTCCCCTGGGGACTTGGCCGGGGATTTGGGACCTACACCGACAGCACGGGAACCATGGGATACAGCCTGGATGCCATGCGGTTGGGACGCGAGCTCGTTGAGCCGATGAGTGAACAGTTGTTCCAACGCAGCCGGTTCAACCAATTCACCGCTCATCAACTCAACGAGGAAGTATACCGCTGGTACGAACACCGCTCCGAGCGTCCCTTCTTCCTTTTTCTCAATTACAATGACGCTCATGACCCGTACGAAGCGCCCCCGCCTTACGACCACACGTACGGCCATGATTCGAGAGACGCCAAGCATCTGCTGCTCACCGCCAGGCTAAACCGCGTGGCGCTTCCCGTCGCGGATCGCGATGGCATCATCGATTCCTACGATAATTGCCTGCACTATATCGACGGCCAGGTGGGTGAGCTGCTGAGCTTTCTGCAAAGTTCTCCCGAGTGGGCCAACACCTATGTCATTGTCACTGCCGATCATGGCGAAGGTTTCGGCGAGCATGGCACTTATTCGCATGGTTCAAGTCTGTACCGCGAGCTCCTGCACGTACCGTTGATTGTGGTGGGCCCGGGCGTTCCGAAAGGCCTTCGCGTCGCCGACACGGCCACCACGC